>NZ_JBHVMF010000014.1:0-13185 GCF_042797055.1 Streptomyces sp. NPDC057854 | reverse complement strand
GCGTAGGGCTGCGGCGCTCTTGCCGGCCTTTTCCGGCCTTTTTTGGGGGGGCCCCCCCCCCCCCCGGCGGCCCGCCCGCCCCGCCCCCCGGGGCCGGTGTGCCGTCCGGGCTAGGAGGCGGCGGGGGCCTTCCCGGCCTTCTTCCCGCCCGCCGCCCCGGCCTCGGCCGGGGCGTCCGTCTCCTCGAAGGAGACGCGGTTCATGTGGCGGTTCATCGACTTCATCAGCGCCCAGACCGCGAGGGCCAGGGCGGCGAAGACGACGAAACCGAGGACGCCCGGCGTCACCTTGTTCTTGTCCAGCTCTTCGGCGGCGAAGGGGACCAGCTGCGTCAGTGCGAGGTGTGCGCTCATGTCAGGCATTGTCGCGGATGCCCGCGAAGAGATCTTCCTCGGGGAGGGAGGTCGGCACCAGCGACTTGCTGAGCTCGTACTCCTCCGTCGGCCAGACCTCCTTCTGGAGGGCCAGCGGGACCCGGAACCAGCCGCCGTCGGGGTCGATCTGGGTGGCGTGGGCGATCAGCGCCCGGTCGCGGGTCTCGAAGAAGTCCGCGCACGGCACGAACGTGGTGAGCGTCCGCTCCTTGCGCTCGAAGTCGCTCCAGCGCTCCAGCCACTCGCCGTACGGGGACTCCAGGCCCCGCTCCAGCAGGGCGTTGTGCAGCGCCTCGGTGCGCGGCCGGTTGAAGCCCTGGTTGTAGTAGAGCTTCTGCGGCTGGTAGACCGGGCCGTACTCGGCCTCGGGGTACTTCCCGGCGTCGGCCGCGCCGTCGAAGGCCACCATCGTGATCTTGTGGGTCATGATGTGGTCGGGGTGCGGGTAGCCGCCGTTCTCGTCGTAGGTCGTGACGACCTGCGGGCGGAACGCGCGGATCTTGCGGACCAGCTCGCCGGCCGCGTGGTCCACGTCCTCCAGGGCGAAGCAGCCCTCGGGCAGCGGGGGCAGCGGGTCGCCCTCGGGGAGGCCGGAGTCGACGAAGCCGAGCCACTCCTGCTTGACGCCCAGGATCTCCCGGGCCTCGTCCATCTCCTTGCGGCGGACCTCGTGGATGTTCTCTTCGATGGAGGGGTCGCCCTGGAGCTTGGGGTTCAGGACCGAGCCCCGCTCGCCGCCCGTGCACGTCACCACCAGGACGTCCACCCCCTCGGACACGTACTTGGCCATGGTCGCCGCGCCCTTGCTCGACTCGTCGTCGGGGTGGGCGTGAACGGCCATCAGTCGCAGCTGCTCAGTCAAGACTCGATCCTCAGTGATTCGACGCGGAGGGTGGTCTCTATAGTGACGGAATCGGGGGGAGGAAAATTCCGCCGCCCCCGTGCCGAGAGGACCGATACATGAGCGCCGTGCGAGAGCAGCCGCCCGAGGGGCGCTACGGGCGCTCGGCGGACGAGCGGGCCGACCGGAAGCTCCGGATCGCCGGAGCGGTGCTCGGCACGCTCTTCGTGGCCATGATCGGCTGGTTCGGCTGGCACCACGTGGTCGACAGCAAGATCAGCGCCGAGATGATCAAGTTCGACGTGGTGAGCGACACCGAGGTGCAGGTGCACCTGGAGATCCGCAAGGACCAGGGCGTCGAGGGCGTGTGCACGCTCCGCTCCCGCTCCGAGGACGGCGCCGAGGTGGCCCGCAAGGACGTCACCGTGTCCGAGCCGGGGTCCCGCGTCGACCGCGTCTATACGCTGCGGACGACCGCCCGCGCGACCAGCGCCGAGCTCATGGGGTGTACGGCGCGGTAGCGGTGGGTAGGTGAGGGGGAGCGAGTCCCGGCGGGTCGCCGCGGTGACCTGGAGCGACGCCATCCCGATGGCTTATGTCCTCCCGCTTTCCGCCACTCATTGTTAGGCTCGTGCTTTCGCCCACCCGGGACGCGACGTGTCCCGGCGTAGGGCGATGCTTTGTATTCCCAGTACCTACGAGGAGCACCTGTGACCCAGACCAGCGACAACGTCACCTGGCTCACCCAGGAGGCGTACAACAAGCTCAAGGACGAGCTTGAGTACCTGTCTGGTCCCGCGCGTACCGAGATCGCCGCGAAGATCGCTGCCGCGCGCGAGGAGGGCGACCTTCGCGAGAACGGCGGGTACCACGCGGCCAAGGAGGAGCAGGGCAAGCAGGAGCTCCGGGTCCGCCAGCTCACCCAGCTGCTCCAGAACGCGAAGGTCGGCGAGGCCCCGGCGGACGACGGCGTCGTCGAGCCGGGCATGGTCGTCACCATCGCCTTCGACGGCGACGAGTCCGACACGATGACCTTCCTGCTGGCCTCCCGCGAGTACGCGAGCGACAAGATCGACACGTACTCGCCGCAGTCGCCGCTCGGCATCGGCGTCAACGGCAAGAAGGCCGGCGACGACGCGGAGTACGAGCTCCCGAACGGCAAGAAGGCCATGGTCAAGATCCTCAGCGCCAAGCCCTACACCGGCTGAGCGCTCCCCCGTTTTTCCGTACGCCGAAGGGCCGGTCCCCCCGTGGGACCGGCCCTTCGGCGTACCCGGCTCTCCGGCCTCTCCGGGGCTCCGCTCAGGCGGAGGCGGAGCGGTACTTGCGGACGGCGAGGGTGCGGAAGACCACGATGATCAGCAGCGACCAGAGGAGCGAGGCCCACACCGGGTGCTGCATGGGCCAGGCGTCGGACTGGACGACGCCGGGGTTGCCGAAGAGCTCGCGGCAGGCCTGCACGGTGGCGCTGAACGGGTTCCACTCGGCGATGGGCCGGATCCAGTCGGCCATCTGGCTGGGGTCGACGAACGCGTTGGAGACGAAGGTGACCGGGAAGAGCCAGATCAGGCCGCCGGAGGTGGCCGCCTCGGGGGTGCGGACGGACAGGCCGATGAGGGCGCCGATCCAGGAGAAGGCGTAGCCGAGCAGGAGCAGCAGGGCGAAGGCGCCGAGCGCCTTGGGGACGCCCTCGTGGATCCGCCAGCCGACCAGGAGGCCGACGACCGCGAGGACCACGACGGTGAGCGCGGTCTGGACGAGGTCGGCGAGGGTGCGGCCGGTGAGGACGGCGCCGCGGGCCATCGGCAGCGAGCGGAAGCGGTCGACGAGGCCCTTGCTCATGTCGTCGGCGATGCCGGCGCCCGCTCCGGCGGTGGCGAAGGTGACGGTCTGGGCGAAGATGCCGGCCATCAGGAAGTTCCGGTAGACGACCGGGTCGGTGTCGCCGCCGACGCTCATGGAGCCGCCGAAGACGAAGCTGAACAGGATCACGAACATGACCGGCTGGATGAGCCCGAAGATGACCATCTCCGGGATCCGGGTCATGCGGATGAGGTTCCGCTTGGTGACGACGAGGGAGTCCGCGATCGACTGGACGATGCCGCCGCGGGGCGCGGGGACGTGCGGGGCGGTGTCGGTGAGGGTGCTCACGCGGCGGGCTCCTTCCGGTGCGTGCGGCCCCGGTCGGCGGGCCGGCCGGCACCGGTGCCGTCCTCGTCGTCCTGCTCGCGGGCGGCGGCGTGGCCGGTGAGGGAGATGAAGACGTCGTCGAGGGTGGGGCGGCGCAGGCCGATGTCGTCGATCTCGACGCCGACGGCGTCCAGGTCGCGGATGACCTCGGCGAGCAGCTTGGCGCCGCCGGTGACGGGGACGGTGAGCCTGCGGGTGTGGTCCTCGACGGCGACGTCGTCGAGGCCGCGGGCGCCGGGGCCGTAGCGGGCGAGGACGGCGCGGGCGGGGCCGAGGGCGTCGCGGTCGTGGACGACGACCTCGACGCGTTCGCCGCCGGTGCGGGCCTTGAGCTGGTCGGAGGTGCCGCGGGCGATGACCCTGCCGTGGTCGACGACCGCGATGTCGTGGGCGAGGTGGTCGGCCTCCTCCAGGTACTGGGTGGTGAGGAGGAGGGTGGTGCCGCCGGAGACGAGTTCCTTGATGACGTCCCACAGGGCCTGCCGGTTGCGGGGGTCGAGGCCGGTGGTCGGCTCGTCCATGAACATCACGGGCGGGGCGACGACCAGGGCGGCGGCGAGGTCGAGGCGGCGGCGCATGCCGCCGGAGTACGTCTTGGCGGGGCGGTCGGCGGCGTCGGCGAGGTGGAAGCGCTCCAGGAGCTCGTCGGCGCGGGCCTGCGCGGCCCGGGCCTTCATCTGGTAGAGCTGCCCGACCATCTGGAGGTTCTCGCGGCCGGTGAGGTATTCGTCGACGGCGGCGAACTGGCCGGAGAGGCCGATGGAGCGGCGGACCTCGTTGGGGTGGGCGAGGACGTCGACGCCGGCGACGGTGGCGGTGCCGCGGTCGGGTCTGAGGAGGGTCGTCAGGACCCGTACGGTGGTGGTCTTCCCCGCTCCGTTGGGGCCGAGCAGACCGAGGACGGTGCCCTCGGGCACGTCGAGGTCCACCCCGTCCAGTGCGGTGACGTCGCCGAAGGTCTTCACCAGTCCCTCGGCGTGGATCGCGCCTGGCATGTCCACCCTCCTGGATCATTTCGGGCATTTCTGCCGATCCTAGGACAGTGGGGCCGGGCCCGCCCCGGGACGGCTCAGACCAGGACCGTGTACCCGGCCTCCCGCAGCGCCCCCTCCACCTCCCGGCAGTGCTCCGGGCCCTTCGTCTCCAGGTGCAGCTCCACCTCGACCTCCGTGAGCCCGAGCCGCGGATCGGTCCGCACGTGGCTGACGTCGAGCACGTTCGCGTCCACCACCGTCAGCACCGCCAGCAGCGTCGCCAGCGCCCCCGGCCGGTCCGCCACCCGCAGCCGCAGGCTCAGGTACCGGCCGGCCGCCGCCATGCCGTGCCGCAGGATCCGCTGGAGCAGCAGCGGATCCACGTTCCCGCCGGACAGGACCGCGACGACCGGGCCCCGGAACGACCCGGGGTCGCTCAGCAGCGCCGCCACCGGGCTCGCCCCGGCCGGCTCCACCACCAGCTTCGCCCGCTCCAGGCAGAGCAGCAGCGCCGACGACAGGGCGTCCTCGGAGACCGTGCGGACCTCGTCGACGTACTCCTGGACCAGGCCGAACGGCACGTCGCCCGGCCGCCCCACCTTGATCCCGTCGGCCATCGTCGCCGGCGAGTCGACCACCACCGGGTGCCCGGCGGCCAGCGACGGCGGATAGGCCGCCGCGCCCTCCGCCTGCACGCCGACGATCCGCACGTCCGGCCGGACCGACTTCACCGCGAGGCCGATGCCGGCCGCGAGCCCGCCGCCGCCGATCCCGACGACGATCGTGCGGACCTCGGGGCACTGCTCCAGGATCTCCAGCCCGACCGTGCCCTGGCCGACGATCACGTCCGGGTGGTCGAAGGGGTGGATGAAGACGGCGCCGGTCTCCCGCGCGTGGTCCTGCGCGGCGGCCAGCGTCTCGTCCACCACGTGCCCGTGCAGCCGCACGTCGGCGCCGTAGTCGCGGGTCGCCGCGACCTTCGGCAGCGGCGCCCCGACCGGCATGAACACGGTCGCGTGCACCCCGAGCAGCCGGGAGGCGAGCGCCACGCCCTGCGCGTGGTTGCCCGCCGAGGCCGCGACCACCCCGGCCGCCTTCTCCTCCGGCCGGAGCCCCGCGATCCGCACGTACGCGCCGCGCAGCTTGAACGACCCGGTCCGCTGGAGGTTCTCGCACTTGAGCAGCACCGGCGCCCCGACCAGCGCGGAGAGGTGCCGGCTGCCCTCCAGGGCGGTGGTCCGGGCGACCCCCTCCAGCATCCTCTGCGCCCCGCGCACGTCGTCGAGCATCAGGCGGTGCAAGGGGTGTCGCGTACCGAAGGTCATGACCCAAGTCTCGCAGCTCACCGGCCCCGCGGCCGCGCGGGCCGCGAGGCCGCGACGGGTTTGCGCACGGCCGGTACGGAGCCGTGCCCGTCCGCGTACTCTGTCCCCCACACCGACCACCCCCGCACGAGAGAGCCCCCCAGCCATGCCCCCTTCTCCGGACATGACGACTGAGCTTGACCCCGGTCTCCTCGATGCCCTCCAGCACCAGGTGGCCGTCTTCGCCCGCCGGGCCGAGCAGACCCGCCTCGGCGGCACCGGCCAGCTCCGCAACTCCATGGACCGCGCCGCCTACCTCCTCCTCAACCGCCTCGACCAGGAAGGCCCGATGGGCGTCAAGGCGCTCGCGGCGGGGATGGGCATCGACTCCTCGACCGTCACCCGCCAGGTCGCCCCGCTCGTCGACTCCGGCCTCGTCAGCCGCGCCTCGCACCCCGAGGACGGGCGCGCCGTCGTGCTCCAGCTCTCGCCGCGCGGCCTCGACCGCCTGGAGGAGGTCCGCTCCTCGCGGCGCACGCTGATGGCCGAGGTCACGGAGGGCTGGACGGAGGACGAGCGCGCCTCCTTCTGCTCGCTGCTGACCCGCTTCAACGACGCGCTCTCCGCCCGCCAGGCCGCCGCCGGTTCCCCGCAGACGGGCTGACCGCCAGGGGGTCGCCGGGCCGCGAGGACGGTCCTAGCCTGGGAGAAGGGGTCGGTCGGAACAGCGTCGCAGGAGGCCGACATGACCAGGAAAGCCGCCGACTGCCGGGACACGCCGAGCGTGTCGGGCTGCTCGCTCTACATCTCGGGCGAGGAGGAGGAAGTGGTCCGCGCCGCCACCGAGCACGCGATCTCGGTGCACGAGCACGCGGACTCGCCGGAGCTGCGGGCTGAGGTCCGCGCGAGCCTGAAGGACCCGCTCCCGGGGACCTGAGGCACGGGACGGGCCCGGGTACGCGATCGCCGTACCCGGGCCCGCCGCTGCCGCCCCTGGGCTAGCCCAGCGCCTCGCGCAGGTCGGCGATCAGGTCGTCGGCGTTCTCGATGCCCACCGACAGGCGGACCAGGTCGGCCGGGACCTCCAGGGCCGAGCCGGCGACGCTGGCGTGCGTCATGCGGCCCGGGTGCTCGATCAGCGACTCGACGCCGCCCAGGGACTCGCCCAGCGTGAAGAGCTTCGCCCTGTCGCAGACGCCGACCGCCGCGTCCTCGCCGCCCTCGACGCGGAAGGAGATCATGCCGCCGAAGGACCGCATCTGCTTGGCCGCGATCTCGTGGCCGGGGTGCTCGGCGAGGCCCGGGTAGAGGACCTGGGTCACCTTCGGGTGGCGGGTCAGAAAGTCCGCGACCTTCGTCGCGTTCTCGCTGTGCCGGTCCATGCGGACGGCGAGGGTCTTGATGCCGCGCAGCACGATCCACGAGTCGAACGGCCCGGCCACCGCGCCCATCGCGTTCTGGTGGTACGCCAGTTCCTCGCCGAGACCCGCGTCGGCCGCGATCAGCGCGCCGCCGACGACGTCCGAGTGGCCGCCCATGTACTTGGTGAGCGAGTGGACGACGACGTCCGCGCCGAGCGCCAGCGGCTGCTGGAGGTAGGGCGAGGCGAAGGTGTTGTCGACGACGAGCTTCACCCCGGCCTGGCGGGCGACGCCGGCGACGGCCTCGATGTCGGTGATGCCGAGCAGCGGGTTCGACGGCGTCTCGACCCAGACGAGCTTCGTGCGGTCGTTGATCGCGCCGCGCACGGCCGCGACGTCCGAGGTGTCGGCGACGGAGAAGTCCACGCCCCAGCGCTCCACGACCTTCGCGAAGAGCCGGAAGGTGCCGCCGTACGCGTCGTTCGGGATGACGACGTGGTCGCCGGGGGCGAGGAGCGTGCGCAGCAGGCAGTCCTCGGCGGCCAGGCCCGACGCGAAGGCGAGGCCGCGCCGGCCGCCCTCCAGCGCTGCCAGGTTCTCCTCCAGGGCGGTACGGGTCGGGTTGGCGCTGCGGCTGTACTCGTAGCCGCCGCGGAGCCCGCCCACGCCGTCCTGCTTGTAGGTGGACACCTGGTAGATGGGCGGGACGACCGCGCCGGTCAGCGGGTCGGCGGTGTTGCCCGCGTGGATCGCGCGGGTCTCGAAGTTCTGGTGGCTGTGCTGGTCGCTCATGGTCAGGAGCGTAGTGCCGGGCGGGGCCCGCCGCCGCGATTCGTCCACGGCGGCGTCCTGGACAATGGACGCATGGAGATTCTCTGGTTCCTGATCGCCCTGGGCCTGCTCTTCGGCGTCCTCGGCCCCTATGTGCTGCGCCGGCGCGGCGGCGGCATCCGGCAGGTCGCGCCCGGCACGCCCGACGCGGCCGACCCGGAGGCGTACGGGTTCGTCCGGCAGGAGGAGCTGGACGTGCGGCTGCCCGGCCCCGACCGGGATCTCCTCGACGTCCTCGACGTCGTGCAGGCCACCCAGGACTGGCGGGCCGCGTCGCAGCTGCTCGCCGGCACCGGGAAGGACGGCGAGGTCCGCTGGCAGCGCGTCCAGGCGTTCGCCGGCGCGGCCTCCCTGGAGCTCGCCGAGAGGCCCGGCGCGGGCGGGGCGTGGCTGCGGGCCTGGCGCTCGGACGCGCCGAAGGACGCGGGCGCCGCCGCGGTGCACGCGGAGTTCCTGGTGCAGCAGGCGTGGCGCTCGTCGGCGGCCGGCTCGGACGACTTCCGGATCATCCTGGAGGAGGCGCGGAAGGTCGCCGAGGAGGCGGCGCTGCTGGCCCCCGGCGACCCCGTCCCGTACATCACGCAGCTGGCGGTGGCCCGCGGACTCGGGTACAGCCACGAGCAGTTCGACCAGGTGTGGGCGAAGGTCATCGACCGGGCGCCGCAGCACATGGGCGCGCACCTGGCGGCGCTGCACTACTGGTGCGAGAAGTGGCACGGCTCCCGCGAGGAGGCCGACCACTTCGCGACGACGGCCGCCGCGCGCGCCCCGCACGGCTCGCTGCTGGCCGCGCTGCCGCTGTTCGCGGTCTTCGAGCACGTGCCGGACGTGGTGCTGGTGCAGGACTTCTACCGCACGGCGGTGGTGAGCAAGGCGATGGAGGGCGCGCTGTACGCGGTCCACTCGGCCCGCCCCGACGACCCGATGCTGGCGCACGTGCGCCACCTGCTGGTCTGGTTCCTGGTGCGCGGCGAGCGCTGGGCGGAGGCGATGCACCAGCTGGTCCGGGTCGACGGCCACGTCGGCGCCCTGCCGTGGACGCTGAGCGGCGACCCGGCGGCCGAGTACACCCTCCACCGCAACCTGGCGGTGGCCGGCTACGAGGCCAACGGCGGCAGCCCGGCGACCCTGCGGCACTGACACCCGGGCGCGCGGGGGCGCCCCTTTTCCCGGTGGACGGCGTACCGGCGCGTAGGCGATACTCCGCTTCCCCCCACATGTTCTGACCTGCCGTTCCGCCGTTCTCCGGCGCCCTTTTCCCGTGGGGGGACTCTGCCCGATGGGCGCGACCCTGCGCGCCGTGCGCGCGCTCGCACTGCTGTCCGGTTTCCATCTGCTCGGCCTCGGCCTGCTCGCGGTGCTCGGCGCCGTCGACTGGGCGGTCTGGGTGTGGGCGCCGGCCGCGATCAGAATCAAGATCGTCTTTGTCTCGCTGCTGCTCGCCGTCCCCGTGATCCGGGGCATGTTCATGCTGCGCACCCCGCCGCAGGACGAGCCCGGCGGCCTCCTCGTCACCGAGGCCGACGAGCCCCGGCTGTGGGCGACCGTGCGCGAACTGGCCCGTGAGGTGGGCACCCGCGCCCCCGACGAGATCCGGCTGACCGCCGACGTGAACGCCGCCGTCAGCGAGGACGCCCGCTTCCTCGGCATCGCCGGCGGGGTCCGGCGGCTCTACGTCGGCCTGCCCCTGATGGCGGGGCTCGACGAGGCCGGGCTCCGCGCGGTCCTCGCCCACGAGCTGGGCCACTACGCGCACGCCGACACCCGCCTCTCCGCGCTCACCGTGCGCGGACGCGTCCAGGTCGCCCGCATGATCGACGTCTTCCACGCCAAGGCCGACGACAAGGTCGCCAAGGAGCGGGCCCGCCAGGAGCGGAAGTCCGAGAAGCGGCTCGCCCGCGGCAGGAAGGCCAAGGAGGTCGACACCACCGGCGCCGGCGTCACCTACCGCACCATGGCGAAGATCTACACCGCCTACGGCCGGCTCTACCTCCGGGCGACCCTGGCCGGCGCCCGCCGCCAGGAGCTCGCCGCCGACCTCGCGGCGGCCCGGATCGCCGGCCGCGACGCCACCGCGCGCGCCCTGCGGTCGATCCCCGCGATCGACGCGGCGCACGACGTCCACCTGTCCTCGTACGCCACCCTCGGCACCGAGTTCGGCCTGCTGCCGCCGCGCGGCGAGGTGTTCGGCGGCGTCCGCCACCTGCTCGCGGCCCGCGCCGGCGAACTGTCCGAGCTGTGCGAACAGCTCCCCGACGAGCCGTCCTCGCCGTACGACTCGCACCCGCCGGCCGCCGAGCGGGTCGCCCGGATCGAGGCGCTGCCCGACGACGGCCGCGGCGCCGAGACCCCGGGCCCCGCGCTCGGCGTGCTGGCCTCGCCGCAGGACGCCCTGGCCGCCGTCGAGGACGTGTCGCTGACGCCGGAGGCGCTGCGGATGCGGCGCCTGGACTGGCCGGACCTCGTCCACGAGGCCATGAGCGCCCGGGTCGCGCGGAGCGCCGAGGAGCTGCGCGCGGCCGCCGGCGGGGCCGCGCTCCCGGCGGTCCTCGACGCCGTCGACGCCGGCGCCGCCTGGGAGATCGCCGGCCGGCTCCCGAAGTCCGACGAGGCCGCGGCGGCGACCGGCCGGGCCGCCCGCGAGTTCGCGCGCCCCGCGCTGCGCCGGGGCCTGTCCGCGATGGTGACGGACGAACTGCTCCGCTCCGGCCGGGCCCGCTGGGAGCTGTCCTGGTCCGGGCCGGCGACCCTGCGCCTCCCCGACGGCGCGGCGGACGCCCTCCCGGCCGCGCTGGACGCCGCGACCGCCGACCGCCCGGACACCGCCCCGCTGCGCGCCCTCCTGGCGCCGGCCGCGACGCACTGACCCCGCCCACCCCTCGTACCGCTCCCCTCGTACCGCTCCCCTCGTACCGCTCCCCGGAAGGAAACCCCCCACCCCATGCCCCGTCTCATCCCGCTGATCGTCATCGCGGTCGCGGTGTACTTCTGGATCAAGTCCCGCCGGGCCGCCCGCTCCGGCGGATCGGGCGACTCCGCCGCGGCGCACGCCGACGCGGCGGCGCGGCTGGGCCTGCTGCCCCCGGACCGGCTGGACACGGAGAAGGCCGCGCCCCTGCCGGCCGACCGGGTCGCGGCCACCGAGGCGGTGCGCGCCGGCGACTGGCGGGCCGGGGCCGCGTACGTGGAGGCCGCCGGGCGCGACTGGTACGCGCGCACGGCCCGGATCGGCCGGATCGCGCACGAGGCCGTGGAGGACGACGCCTGGCTGCGCGCGTGGCGGGAGGAACGGCCGGACGACCCGACCGCGGCGGCCGTGCACGCGAGCGCGCTGGTGTACCTGGCGTGGGAGATCCGCGGCTCCCGGCAGGCCAAGCACACGACCGACGAGCAGTTCGCGTCGTTCCACCGGGTCCTGGCCGACGCCCGCGCGGCGTTCGCGCGCGCCCAGGAGCTGGCGGGCGACGACCCGAGCCCGTTCATCGGCGAACTGCCGCTCGCGATGGGCCTCGGCTACTCCCACGACGCCTTCGAGGCGATCTGGGCCGAGATCGAGAAGCGCGACCCGGTGAACTACCTGGCGTACTCCAGCGGCCTGCAGTACTGGTGCGCGAAGTGGCGCGGCTCGCACGAGCAGGCGCTCGCCTTCGCCCGGCGGGCGGCGGACCGGGGCCGGCCGGGCGACCTGATGGCGCTGTTCCCGCTGGAGGCGTACTTCGAGCAGGAGACGTACGAGTCCGATCTCGACCCGCAGGAGTTCTACAACCGTCCCGAGGTCGTCGCCGCGGCGGACGCGGCCCTCGCCGACCTGGCGGAGGCCGTACGGGTCCACGGCTCCGGCGACCCGCGCGTCGCGGAGACCCGGCACATGCTGGCCTGGGTGCTGTACTGGCAGGACCGCTACGAGGCGGCGTTCGAGCAGTTCCGGGCGGTCGACGGCTTCATCGGCTGCGCGCCCTGGACGTACGCGGGCGACCCGGTGCGCCGGTACGTGAAGGCCCGGGACTACACGGCGGCGAAGGTGCGGAAGGCGCGCGAGGTGTGACCGGCGCGGCGGGCCCGGCGGGGAATCCCCGGCGGGCCCGCCGCGTTGTGCGGACTGCCCCCTTCGCCGAGGAGAGATGCCGCATGTTCCTGTCCCGCACCCCCGTCCTGCCCGAGCCGGAGCAGGCCCTGCGCGGCCGTCCGGAGCCCGGGTTCTCCGTGCCGGAGCGCCACACGGTGCTCGGCAACCCGCTGGCCGGCCCGTACCCGGAGGGCCTGGAGGTCGCCGACTTCGGGCTCGGCTGCTTCTGGGGCGCCGAGCGGAAGTTCTGGCAGACCGACGGCGTGTGGACGACGCTCGTCGGCTACCAGGGCGGCTACACCCCGAACCCGACGTACGAGGAGGTCTGCTCGGGCCTCACCGGGCACACCGAGGTCGTCCGGGTCGTGTTCGACCCGTCGAAGGTGTCGTACGAGACGCTGCTGAAGGTCTTCTGGGAGGCGCACGACCCGACCCAGGGCTTCCGCCAGGGCAACGACGTGGGCACCCAGTACCGCTCCGCCGTCTACACCCACTCCCCCGCCCAGGCGGCGACGGCGGAGGCGTCCCGCGCCGCGTACCAGAAGGTGCTGACGGGCTCCGGGTACGGCGAGATCACCACGACGGTGCTGCCGGCGGACGAGCGCCCGTTCTACCCGGCGGAGGCGTACCACCAGCAGTACCTGGACAAGAACCCGGCGGGTTACTGCGGCATCGGCGGCACCGGTGTCTCGTGCCCGATCGGGGTCGCGAAGGCCGGGTAGCCGTCCGCGGCCGTAACCGCCCCTGAGCCGTTCACCTCACAGCAGGCCCCGACGGCTCAGGGGCGGTTCCGTCATGCCGCCCGGCCCGCCCGCAGCAGCGCGGCGGTCGCCGCGGGGTCGTAGCCGGGGGCGACGCCGTCGATCAGCTGGAGGTCGCCCGCCAGGTGACGGGCGCGCAGCGGGATCAGCTCCTGGTAGGCGGCGGAGTCGTACCAGCGGCGGGCGTGGTCCATCGAGGGGAAGCCGACGAGGACGATCGAGGTGGGCCACTCGCCCTCCTTGACGTCCCGCTCGGGCGCTCCGTGGATGAGGAAGCGGCCGCCGAAGGGGTCGAGCGTGGACTGGACGCGCTCCATGTACCACAGGACGTCCTCGTGGAGGTCGGCCGTGGGACGCAGGGCGGCTATCGCGTAAGCGGTCATGGGGACAGCTTCCCGGAGCGTGCCGTGCGGGTCGATGACCTCGGAGGTCATGCCCCGGCACGGCGAGGTACGGCAGCGGCGCCCGCCCCCTGCGTGGGGG
>NZ_JBHVMF010000013.1:45123-216239 GCF_042797055.1 Streptomyces sp. NPDC057854 | reverse complement strand
GCCACGGGCACCCCGATCACGATCAGCAGCGCCCACCAGAATCCGAGCAGGGGCCACAGGATCGCCGCCGGAGTTCCAGGCCCGGCTGTGTCCCGGCCCGCGCTCGGCGACGGTCACCATGCCGGGCGCGTACACGACGTCGCCGGCGACCTCCCCGTCCGGGACCGGCGGCCACTCGACGACGAGATGGTCCCCGGGAGCCAGTTCGTACTCCATGCCCGACGGCTCGAACTGCACGACGACCGCGGTCTCGCCGGCCGATACGCGGAACCTCATCCGGCCCCCGCCGCCCGGCCCGACGTCGGGCCCTCCAGCTCATCGTCCTCGTCCTCGTCCTCGGCGGGCCCGAGTTCCTGGAGCAGGAACCGCAGCTCGTCCCGCTCGTGGGCCAGTTCGAAGACGCGCATCATCGCGGGGACGCCCGCGTGGCGCGTGACGACGAGGTCCGGGCACCGGAACTGAAGCCGCTCGTACGCATCCGCCCCGCTGTCCATCCACCGCTGGAGCGCGGCGACCGTCAGCACGGTCGCGCTGTAGCGGCTCCCGTCCGCGAGGGTGACCAGGACGTCGACGTTGTCGACCGTCGCCTCGTCGTCCTCGGCTCCCAGCATGAAGTACGCCTCGAAGTCCGGCGTCCGACAGGTCACTTCGCCCACGGCTTCCTCTCGCGGCCCGGCGGACGGCGCCGCGGGCCGCGTCCGGCGGAGTGGACGCGGCCCGCGGCGTGTGCGGCTCCCGAGGGGGCGGGGGTCAGGCCGGTTCGATGGTGTTGCGGAGGTCTTCGACCTTGAGGGTGCCGCCGAACTGACCCGCCTGCTTCAGCTTGACGTTGGTGAAGAAGACCGCCGGGAGGTCCAGCGGCGGCGGGGACTCGGGGCCGAAGGTGATCGGGATGATGCCGAGGAGGTTGCCCTTCAGCTCCTCCGTGTACATCGTCACCGTGCCGTCGGTGATGGTCGACGTCGAACCCCTCTGGGAGCGGACGTGGGCCTCGCGGCCCTCGGAGTGCTCCGTGATCTGGTGCAGGTCCTTGATGCCGATGTACGTCGCGGTGAACTTCAGGACCTTCTTGACCTGACCGCCGTACGTCTTCACCTCGACGATGCCGTGGTACTTCAGGCCGCTGAGCGAGAGCCTGCTGCTCTCCAGGCGCCACGGCTCGTCCGGCAGCAGCGGGATGCCCTGCTCCAGTTCGGCGGCGGCGAGCGCCGCGTCGTCGCGCTCGGGGCACGGGAAGCGGGGCTTGGCACCGTCGGGTATGTCGGTGTCCTTCTTGGCGTCCAGGCCCTTCGCGCTCTCGGGGAGCTCCCGGACCGGCACGCCGGCCTTCTCCGCGGCCTCCCTGATGGCGGCCTTGGTCGTGTCGGCGGCCTTGTCCGCCTTCGGGGCCTTCGTGGCCGCCGGCGACGGGGTCGCCGTCGCGGTGGGCGCGAGGTCGTCCGCCGTCGCCGCCTTCTGCTGCTGCTGCGGTGCCGTCGTCGTCGGCGCGGGGGCGGTCGGGGTCGGGGTCGGGGTCGCCGTGGGCTCCCGGTCCGGGGTCAGGCCGTCGAAGAAGTCCGTGAGGGCGTCGCCGACGCCCAGCGGGTCCAGCGGGTTGGCCGACTTCGTCGGCGTCGGCGCGGCCGTGGCCGTGGCCGCCGGTTCCTGGGGGGCCGCCGCCAGGGCGGAGGCCGTCGCGGTCGCCGTCGGTTCCGGGGTCGCCGTCGCGGTGGGCTCCGCGGACGCGGTCGTGGTCGTGGTCGCGGACGGGGTGACCGTCGGCGCCCCGGTCGGCTCGGCCGGCCGCGTCGCCGTGCTCGTCGGTTCCGGCTTCGCGGTCTCGGTGACCTTCGCCGTGGGCGTGGCCGTCGTCTCCTCCGCCACCGGCTCGTCCGAGCGGGTCACACACGGGCCGGGCGCGAAGGGGACGTCCTTCTCGTCGGCCAGGGCGGGGCTGGGCGCCAGTCCCATGCCCACGAGCACCGCGGTCGGCATGGCGGCCAGCGCCATCGCCTTGCCCGCCGGGCCCTGGATCCTGTTCAGCAGCGTCTTGCGAGGGGCCGCGTGGCGCGGTCCGCTCCTCCCGAGGCCCCGCTGGGTCTCGTCACCCCGCACTGTTCCTCCCGCCCTTGGCGTCGATCGTCGTGTCGGTCGCCGGCCCGTACGGCTCGCGCTGCTCCGGGACCCCGGCCGCCAGTACGGCCTCGGTCGCGGGCTCGCCGTCGAACGCGGTCTCCTCGGAGGCCGCCGGCTCACCGTCGTGCTCCGCGTCGCCGGTCTCCTCGACCGGCGGGGCGGGGGCCCACGCCGCGGACATGCCGCCGCCGACGAGGGCGAACAAGAACCCGATGACGAGACCGCCGAAGTTCGACACGGGGATGGAGACCAGGCCGAGCACGATCGCCGCGATGCCCGCGAAGACCCGCACGGCGGGCTGGAACCACATCGTCAGGCCCAGCGTGAAGAGCAGGACGCCGATGATCAGCGCGCCCGCTCCGGCGGTCGTGGCCATGGCCAGGGTGATGTTGCCGAGCCGGACGTCCCCGTACGGGAGATAGGCGATCGGCACGCTGGCGATGACGGTGAACAGGCCCGCCCAGAAGGGCCGGGTCTGCCGCCAGACCTTGAACCGGTTCTCCTTGCGGACTTCGGGGGAGGCAGGGGTCTCGGCGCTCATGGAAAACAGCTCCCTGGAAGCGGTGTTGCTGAGAAAGGTGGAGAGACCGGGACGGACCCGGTGCGGGTGCGGGCCGCCGGGACGGCCCGCACCTCAGAGGACCGGGTCGGTCCTAGAAGCACTCCTTCTCGGTGCCCCGGTGCAGGGACAGCTTGAGGTCGGGGAGCTTGAAGGTGGCGGCCGTGGTGGCCCACGCCTTCTGCTGAACATTGGTGAGGGTGGCGGTCTTGGCGCGCTGCGCGAAGCCGTGCGGGCTGGCCGGGGTGTCGGGCTGGATGCCCGGACGGCCCGGCAGCGGCGTCTTGCCGTCGGCGGCCTTGTCGGCGACGCCCGCCGCGATACCGATGTCGATCTGGTCGAACTCGGCATCGGCCTTCAGCGAGGAGACATCCAGGTAGATGCCCTCGGCCACGACCGGCTTGTTCTTCGTAGTGCCCGCCGTCAGGCGGAGCGTCACGTCACCGACGAACGGCACCTTCGGGGTGACCACCGACTGGCACATGTTGGTGATCTCGGCGTGGTCGAAGCCCGACACCGCGACCGGGGCGGCGAACCGCTCGCCGGCGAGGGTGTGGCCCTGAGCGACGCTGCCGTACTGGACGAAACCGTCACCCTTGAGGCGGTCCGTCGTGACCTTGAACTCCTGGCCGGAGATCGCGAACGACGCGGCGAGCGCGCCCTGCGCCAGGCCGACACCGATCGCGGCCGTGGCCGCCAGGCTCGGGACCATGACGACGGCGAACCGCTTCCATCTGGTCCCGCCACGAACCTGGGAACTCATGAGAATCCTCCTTCTCGGACGTACATCTCCAGCAGGGGCCCGGGGCCCGTCCTGGGATGGGAGAAGAGCTACGTCCTCGGGAAGGAGAGCGCCGAGGCATCAGGAGACGCGACGCGCGTCCGATCACCGGCGATCACCCCCGAGCGACAACCATGTGCCGCGCGTGCGCACGGCCCGGTGGACAGGTCCTGCCCGGTGGGAGCAGGAACCCCCCTGTCCGATGGCCGGCCGCCTGTGGCGCCGGCCCGCTCGGTGGGGACCCGCGCCGCGCGACCCAGGCGGTTGCCGGGGAGCGTGCGGTACGGACCGAGCGTGGCCGATCGTGGTCTATCGGCGGCGCCCGCACAAGGGGTTCATTACTCGCTAGTAACGGATGTGTGACCCCGTCATGGCGCGACGCCGCCGGGCGGGTACGCAGGGTGGAGGCGCGAGGTGCGGAAAATCCTCTTATAGGAGAGCGAACCCGGACAGATCAACAGGTTCGATTTACTGCAAGTAACAGCGGCCGCGATTATCAAGATTTGGTAAAGCGCGGCCGCCGTTTGTCACCGTGTCGCCAAATCGTCGGACGATCCGGCGCCTTTTCCGGCCCTGAGCAGGCGCTTAGCGCATACGCCCGCGACAGGACCGGAATTCGGGAATCAGAACAGCACGCGCGCCAGCGCCTGCCGGGCCGCGATCACCCGCGGGTCCTCCGGGCCGATCACCTCGAAGAGCTCCAGGAGCCGCAGCCGCGCCGTGTTCCGGTCGTCGCCGGCGGTCCGGCCCACGGTGTCGACCAGCCGCCCGAAGGCGTCCTGCACGTGACCGCCCGCCAGGTCCAGGTCGGCGGCGGCGATCTGCGCCTCGACGTCCGCCGGGTGGTCCGCCGCGTTCTTCCGCACCGCCTGCGGGTCCATGTCCTGCACCCGGCGCAGCAGCTCCGCCTGGGCGAGGCCCAGCCGGGCCTCGGGGTGCTCGGGGTCGTCGGCCAGCACGTTCTTGTACGCCTGCACCGCGCCGCCCAGGTCGCCCGCGTCCAGCGCGGCCATGGCCGCCTCCAGGAGGGCGTCGTACGGGCCGGCGGCCGGGCGCGCGGCGGCGGAGCCGTCGGCGTCCCGGTCGACGGTGAGACCGGTGAGGCCGAAGCGCTCCTCGCCGACCTTGATCAGCTGGTCGAGGGTCTCGCGGATCTGGGCCTCGGGCACCGCGCCCTGGAAGAGCGGGAGGGCCTGGCCGGCGACGACCGCGAAAACGGCCGGAATTCCCTGGATGCCGAACTGCTGCATCAGCATCTGGTTGGCGTCGACGTCGATCTTCGCGAGCAGGAAGCGGCCGTCGTACTCCACGGCCAGCCGCTCCAGGAGCGGGCCGAGCTGCTTGCACGGCTCGCACCACTCGGCCCAGAAGTCGAGGACGACCGGGACCTCGGCGGAGCGCTGGAGCACGTCGCGCTCGAAGCCCGCCTCGTCGACGTCGATCACAAGGGCGGAGGGCGGCACCGCCGCGGGCCCGCCGTGCCGCGCCGCCTCGGCGCGCGCCTGCTCCGCCTTCGCCTTGGCCTCTCCGGCCGCCTTCACCGCGGCGAGGTCGACGACGCCGCTCATGGACATGTTTCGGGGCTGCATGAGTACATCCTCCCCCTTCCGCGCGCGGAACCGGTAAGCCGTGGCTGAACAGCGCCCTCCGCCGAGGGCGCTCCGTCTCCGCCGGGTCCCCACCCGGCGGTCCTGCACTGGTTGTCGCTCAGGCCGCTCAATGCCTTTCGCTACGGGTCGTAGCGTAATGGCCGAGGGCGCCCCCCAGGGAGCCCTTCACCGTGAACTGCCTCACACGACGGCCCTCTGGCGCCCTACCTACCGGCGAGTATGGTCGTCGTCCATGTGTAGCCGCACCACCCCCCGAACCGGCCGCCCCCGCTCCACGGAGGCCGACGAGGCCATCCTGGAGGCGACCCGCGCGGCCCTGGTGGAGCTGGGCTGGTCGAAGCTCACCATGGGCGACGTCGCCACCCGTGCCGGGGTCGCCAAGACCACCCTGTACCGCCGCTGGGCCAACAAGAACGAACTGGTCGTCGACGCCGTCGCCGTCCTCTTCGACCAACTCGAACTGCCCGACCTGGGTTCCCTCCAGGCCGACATCGAGCACGTGGTCCTCCAGTTCGCCGCCCTCCTGGAGCGCCCGGAGACCAAGACGGCGCTGATGGCCGTGGTCGCCGAGTCGACCCGGGACGCGCCGCTGCGCGAGCGGATCCGCGCCTCGATCGTGGAGCGCCAGAAGCGGCTCGTGCTGGACGGCCGGCGGCGCGCCCAGGAGCGCGGCGAACTGCCCGCGGACCGGGACCCGGTGGCCGTGGACGCCACCGACGACCTGATCTTCGACGTGGTCGCCGGCGCCGTGGTGCACCGCGCCCTGGTGAGCGCCGAGCCGGTGGACGGCCAGTGGGTGGCGCGGCTCTCCGCGCTGCTCGTGGGCGGTCTGGGCGCGGCGGCGGTGCTGGGTTAGCGTGCCGGGATGACGACACCGCTTCCGGACCGGGTCCGGGCCCTGCTCGACGACGTGAACCCCGCCGTGCTGGCCACCGTCCAGCCCGACGGCTCGCCGCAGACCTCGGTGGTCTGGGTGGGCCGGGACGGCGACGACCTGCTGATCTCCAGCCAGGACGGCCGCCGGAAGGTGAAGAACGTGCGGGCGGACGCCCGGGTCTCCCTGACCGTCCACGACCGCCGCGACCCGCTGGTCTACGCGGAGATCCGCGGGACGGCCACGGTCGCCGAGGACGAGGGCCGGAAGCTGGCGGTCGCGCTGGCGGAGGCGTACGAGGGCGAGGGCGCCGGCCAGGAGTACCTGGACCTGCCGCCGGAGCGGGTCCGGGTGGTCATCCGGATCACGCCCGTGAAGGTGCTGGGCACGGCGGCGAAGTAGCGGAGCGGCAGCGCGGAGGGGCCGGTGCGGGAACTCCCGTACCGGCCCCTCGCCTTCGGGAACTCAGAAGCCGGCGGGCTCCACGTACACGCCCCACTCGTCGCGCAGGACGCCGCAGATCTCGCCGAGGGTGGCCTCGGCGCGGACCGCGTCGAGCATCGGCGGGATCATGTTGGAGCCGTCCCGGGCGGCGGCCAGCATGGCGTCGAGGGAGGCGCGGACCTTCGCCTCGTCGCGCCGGCCCTTGCGCTCGCCGAGGACCCGGACCTGCTCCCACTCGACCTCGTGGCTGACCCGCAGGATCTCCAGGTCGCCGGTGACCGAGCCGTGGTGGACGTTGACGCCCACGACCTTCTTCTCGCCCTTCTCCAGGGCCTGCTGGTAGCGGAAGGCGGACTCGGCGATCTCGCCGGTGAACCAGCCGTCCTCGATGCCGCGCAGGATGCCGGAGGTGATCGGGCCGATCGGGTGCTGCCCGTCCGGGTGGGCGCGCAGGCCGCGCTCCTTGATCTGGTCGAAGATCTTCTCGGCGTCGGCCTCGATGCGGTCGGTCAGCTGCTCGACGTACCAGGAACCGCCCAGCGGGTCGGCGACGTTGGCGACGCCGGTCTCCTCCATGAGGACCTGCTGGGTGCGGAGCGCGATCTCGGCGGCCTGCTCGCTGGGGAGGGCGAGGGTCTCGTCGAGGGCGTTGGTGTGGAGCGAGTTGGTGCCGCCGAGGACGGCGGACAGGGCCTCGACCGCGGTGCGCACGACGTTGTTGTACGGCTGCTGGGCGGTGAGGGAGACGCCGGCGGTCTGGGTGTGGAAGCGCAGCCACTGCGCCTTGTCGGTCTTCGCGCCGTAGACCTCCTTCATCCAGCGGGCCCAGATCCGGCGGGCGGCGCGGAACTTGGCGATCTCCTCGAAGAAGTCGAGGTGCGCGTCGAAGAAGAAGGAGAGGCCGGGCGCGAAGACGTCGACGTCGAGGCCGCGGCTCAGCCCCAGCTCCACGTAGCCGAAGCCGTCGGCGAGGGTGTACGCCAGCTCCTGCGCGGCCGTCGCCCCGGCCTCGCGGATGTGGTAGCCGGAGACGGAGAGCGGCTTGTACGCGGGGATGCCCTGCGCGCAGTGCTCCATCAGGTCGCCGATGAGGCGCAGGTGCGGCTCCGGCGGGAAGAGCCACTCCTTCTGGGCGATGTACTCCTTGAAGATGTCGGTCTGGAGCGTGCCGTTGAGGACGGCGGGGTCGACGCCCTGGCGCTCGGCGGCGACGAGGTACATGCAGAAGACCGGGACGGCGGGTCCGGAGATCGTCATCGAGGTGGTGACGTCGCCGAGCGGGATGTCCTTGAAGAGGACCTCCATGTCGGCGGCGGAGTCGATGGCGACGCCGCAGTGGCCGACCTCGCCGAGGGAGCGGGGGTCGTCGGAGTCGCGGCCCATGAGGGTGGGCATGTCGAAGGCGACCGAGAGCCCGCCGCCGCCGGCGGCGAGGATCATCTTGTAGCGCTCGTTGGTCTGCTCGGCGTTGCCGAAGCCGGCGAACTGGCGGATGGTCCAGGTGCGGCCCCGGTAACCGGTCGGGTGGAGTCCCCGGGTGAAGGGGTACTCGCCCGGCCAGCCGATGCGCTCGAACCCCTCGTAGGTGTCCCCCGGGCGGGGCCCGTAGACCGGCTCGACCGGGTCACCGGAGAGCGTGGTGAAGTCGGCGTCGCGCTTGCGGGCCTTGTCGTAACGGGCCTGCCAGCGACGGCGGCCTTCCTCGATGGCGTCAGCGTCCATGCCTTCGAATTTACTAGGACGTCCTAGTAAATGTCGATGACAAACCCCCGTACATCTGTACGGGGGCGGAGGTCAGGCGTTGGCGGGCACCGGTCGCGCGCCGTCGACCAGCGGCTTCACCTCGGCGTACACCTTGCGCTCGACGAAGAACGCGGCGAAGGGGATCGTGCCGGAGAGCAGCACCCACACGATCTTGCCGAACGACCAGCGGGCCTTGGAGCCCAGGTCGAAGGCGAAGACCAGGTAGACGATGTAGAGGACACCGTGGAGCTGGGAGACCGCGAAGGTCACGTCCTCGCCGGTGTCGAAGCCGTACTTGGCGACCATGCAGCCACAGAGCACGAGCAGCATGACGGCGGTCACGTACGCCATGACGCGGTAGCGGGTCAGCACGCTGGATTTCATGCCGTCGAGCGTAACCGCCCGTTCCGGGCGATCTTCGCCGGGGTCAGCCCTCGTCGAAGTCGTGGGCCGCGACCCGCAGCGGGCGCAGCAGGGCGAAGATCTCGGCGCACTCCTCGGCGTCGTAGGCGCCGAGGCCGAAGTCCATGTCCATCAGGTCGCGGGTGGCGGACTCGACCACCTCGCGGCCCTTCTCGGTGATGGAGGCGAGGGTGCCGCGCCCGTCGTTGGGGTTGGGGCGCTTGGCGACGAGGCCGGACTTGACCAGGCGGTCCACCGTGTTCGTCACCGAGGTGGGGTGGACCATCAGCCGCTCGCCGATCTTCGACATCGGCAGCTCGCCCGCCTGCGAGAAGGTGAGCAGCACCAGCGCCTCGTAGCGGGCGAAGGTCAGCCCGTACGGCTTGACCACGGCGTCGACCTCGGCCAGCAGGATCTGGTGGGCGCGCATGATCGAGGTGATCGCGGCCATGGAGGGGACCGGGCCCCAGCGCTTCTGCCAGAGTTCGTCGGCTCGGGCGATGGGGTCGAAGGGGAGACTGAGCGGCTTCGGCACGCGTCGACCTTACCGACTGGTCATATGGCGGTCAGCCCCGTCTCACCTTTCGGCCGCCCGCGGCACGCGTCTCGGCCAGCAGGGCGGCGACCGCGGCGGTGGCGAGGACCCCGGCGCCGGCGACGACGAGGTGGACGGGGACGAACTCGGCGACGAGCCCGGCACCGGCCATGCCGACGCCCTGGACGGTCATCATCCCGGCCGACATGAGGGTCATCGCCCTCCCCCGCCGCTCCTCCGGGACGGCGGCGACGAACCAGGCGTCGAGGCCGAGGGTGTACGCGCCGGCGGCGCCGGCCAGCACGAGCGCGACCGCGGCGAGGGCGGCGCCGGGGCGGAGCGCGTACAGGAGGAAAGGGAGGAAGCCGGCCAGGAGCAGGGGGGCGACCAGCCGGGAGCGGGTGGCGGGCCGCAGGACGGCGCCGGCCAGGAGTTCGCCGGCGACGGTGCCGACGGGCAGGGCGCACATGAGGAGGCCGAGGGCGGCGGTGGAGACGCCGATCTCGTCGGCGTACGGGGCGGCGAGGGCTTCCGGGACGACGGTGAACATCGGCGGCACCCAGAAGAGCAGCATCAGGGCGCGGATCCGCCGGTCGCGCAGCAGCGCCCAGGTGGCCCCGAGCCCTTCGCGCCGGTCCCCGGCGCGGGCGGGGCGGCGGGCGGTGCCGGCGCGCAGCAGGAGCGCGGAGAGGAGGAAGGTGCCGGCGGTGAGGGCGATGGCGCCGCGCGCGGGGACGACGGTGAGCAGGACGCCGCCGATGCCGAAGCCGGCGAGCAGCGCGGACTGGGACACGATCCGGAGGAGCGAGCGGCCGAGGACGAAGAGGTCGCCGTCGCCGAGGATGTCGGCGAGGGTCGCCATCCGGGTGCCCTGGAAGACGGGCGCGACGGCGGCGACGGCGCAGCGGAGCGCGAGCAGTCCGGCGACGGGGGTGGCGGGCAGCACCATGAGCGCGACGGCGGCGGCGCAGACCAGGTCGCAGACGACGAGCACCCGGCGGGGCGGGTACCGGTCGGCGAGGCCGGCGAGGAGGGTGCCGCCGAGGAGGTAGGGGAGGAAGCCGAGGGCGAAGGTGAGGGAGGAGAGCAGCGGCGAGCGGGTGAGGTCGTAGACGAGCACGGTGAGCGCGATCTCGCTCACGACGAGCCCGAGCAGCGACAGCAGGTGGGCGCCGAAGACCCACCGGAACTCCCGGACGCGGAGGACGTCGAGGTATCCGGGCGGGGCGGCTTCCGCGTCGGGAGGAGCGGTGGGCGGGGTGTCGGTCCGGGTCATGGCCGCAGCGTGCTGCGTGGGGCGGCCCGGCCCCTAGACTTTCGGCTGGAGCCGAATCTTGGGGGTGTGGTGCCGTACCACCTGGTCTTCGGGGAGGCCGATCCGCTGCGGATCCGGTTCGCCGTGTCGCCGCTGTGGGAGACGCAGTCGGCCGTACGGGTGCTGGCGCGGCCCCGGCAGCAGGGCTACCACCTGCCGTGGCTGCGGCGGATCGCGGGGGCGGCGCGGTCGCTGGAGCTGGCGCCGCTGCAGCTGCTGATGCCGGAGCGGGGGCATTCGCCGGACTTCCTCTATCCGCCTCCGCTGGGGCCCGCCGCGTCCTTCGAGGAGGAGCTGGCGGCCGTCCGGGCGGTGGATCCGGCGCTGGTGCGGCCGGACCTGGAGCAGGCGCTGGCGTGTACGCCGGGGGCGGCGCGGAGCGCGGAGGGGCGGCGGATGCTGGCCGACCCCGCCGGGACGGTGGAGCGGCTGGCGGGGCTGCTGGAGGCGGCGTGGGAGGCGCTGATCGCGCCGGAGTGGCCGCGGTTCCGGGCGCTGCTGGAGGCGGACGTGGCGTATCACTCGCGGCGGCTGGCGGAGGGCGGCCTGGAGCGGCTGCTCGGGGAGCTGCACCCGTCGTTCTCGTGGGACGCGGAGGCCTCGGTGCTGGAGGTGGGCGCCTTCCGGGGCGAGCACGTGCGGGTGCTGGGCGGCCAGGGTCTGGTGCTGATGCCGTCGGTGTTCATCTGGCCGGAGATGGTGAGCGGTTTCGAGGAGCCGTGGCAGCCGACGGTGGTGTACCCGGTGCGCGGGATCGGCGGGCTGTGGACGCGGTCGCGGGAGCGGACGCCGGAGGCGCTGGCGCGGCTGCTGGGGCCGGTGCGGGCGGACGTGCTGTGCGCGCTGGACGAGCCGGCGGGGACGACGGCGCTGGCGCACCGGCTGGGGCGGGCGCCGTCGTCGGTGTCGGCGCACCTGGCGGTGCTGCGGGACGCGGGGCTGCTGACCTCGCGGCGGTACGGCCACCAGGTGCTGTACGAGCGGACGCCGCTGGGGACGGCGGTGTCGCAGCCGGACGCCGGGTGACCGGCATGTCACGATGTGTCCCGTTGGTTCCGCCTGTCCTCCCCGTGTTGCCGACCCTGGGGGCCGGATGTCCCGCCGTACCACCGCCACCGCCTCGCTCGCCCTGCTCGGCGCGCTGCTGCTGACCGCGAGCGGCTGCTCGTCCGACGGGCCCGCCCCCTCGCCCGTCGGCCCGCCCGCGACGAAGGGCGAGGCCCCGGCGCCGACCGCCGGTTCGCCGTTCTGGGTGGACCCGGAGAGCGACGCGGCGAAGCAGGTGCGGCAGTACGAGGCGGAGGGCCGCGCCGACGACGCCCGGGTGCTGAAGCGGATCGCCGAGCGGCCGGTCGCGGAGTGGCCGGCCGGCGACGACCCGGTGCCGGACATCCTGCGGGCGGTGCGCGGGGCGACGGCCGAGGACCGGACGGCGGTCTTCGTGGCGTACAACATCCCGCACCGGGACTGCGGCATGTACTCGGCGGGCGGCGCGCGGGACGGGGCGGCGTACCGGGCGTGGGTGGACGCCTTCGCGTCGGCGATCGGGGACGCGAAGGCGGTGGTGGTGCTGGAACCGGACGCGGTGCCGCACATGGTGGACGGCTGCACGCCGGCGCAGTACCACGACGAGCGGTCGCGGCTGCTGACGGAGGCGATCGAGCGGCTGAAGCGGCAGCCGCGGACCCGGGTCTACCTGGACGCGGGGAACCCGGCGTGGATCGACGATCCGGGGAAGCTGGTGGAGCCGCTGCGGCGGGCCGGGATCGAGCGCGCGGACGGCTTCGCGCTGAACGTGTCGAACTTCCAGACCAACGAGACGGTGCGGGCGTTCGGGGCGACCCTGTCGGGGCTGCTCGGCGGGATGCACTTCACGATCGACACGAGCCGGAACGGCGCCGGCCCCCTCCCGGGGGACCGGGAGGAGGCCTGGTGCAATCCCCCGGGCCGGTCGCTCGGCGTGCCGCCGACGGACCGGACGGGGGACGCGCTGGTGGACGCGTACCTGTGGATCAAGCGGCCGGGCGACTCGGACGGGCAGTGCCGCGGCGGCCCGGCCGCGGGGACCTGGTGGCCGGACTACGCGCTCGGGCTGGCCCGCCGCGCGGGGTCCTGACGCCCCGGCC
This sequence comes from Streptomyces sp. NPDC057854, assembly GCF_042797055.1. NCBI lineage: Bacteria > Bacillati > Actinomycetota > Actinomycetes > Kitasatosporales > Streptomycetaceae > Streptomyces > Streptomyces sp. NPDC057854. The sequence goes on along the minus strand of NZ_JBHVMF010000013.1, from coordinate 203,735 downwards.
GCCCGTCAGTCGCCCTTCACCTGGACCCACTTCGCCTCGGAGGGGATGCCGGCGTCGTCGGTGACGAAGAGCATGTACCAGCCGGGCGGGACGAGGGTGCGGTCGTCGGGGGCGTCGACGGTGACGGTCAGCCCGTCCTTGCCCTTGGTCAGCTCCAGCGCCACCGACCGCTGTTCGACGTCGGTGGTGTGGGTGACGGCGCTGGGCCGCATCAGCCGGGCCTTGGCGATCCGGCCGGCGTCCTTGGTCTTGAAGGTGGCGCGGCCGTTCCGGTCGAGCTCCCGGGGGCCCTCGCCGAGCGCCGGGCGGTCGCCGCCGGCCTTGTGCAGGTAGGGCGGGGTGAAGACCTCGATGCGCTGCTCGAAGGTGCCGAGCTTGGTGTTGTCCTTGTCGCTGAAGAGCGGGTCGGAGCCGAAGGTGGCGACCCGCCCGTCGGGCAGCAGCAGCGCCTCCGAGTGGTAGTTGCGGCCGACGGTGGGGTCGGCGGCGGCGGCGAAGGCGTTGGCGGCGGGGTCGTAGAACTGGGCCTTGAGGATGTCGCTGCCGCCGCGGCCCCGGTAGTCGCGGGAGCCTCCGGTGGTGAAGACGGTGTCGTCGGGGAGCAGGACGCTGTTGAGGTAGCGGGTGCCCTGCGGGAGCGCCGGGCCGTCCTTGAAGGTGGGGCTCTCCGTCGTCAGGTCCACGATGGAGGTGCGGGCGGTGGACTTGGGCGACTCGCCGACGCCGCCGCCGCCGAGGACCATGACCTTCTGGGCCTGCGCGGGCGGCAGGATCAGGGAGGCGGAGGTCTCCAGCTGGTCCGGGTCGGTGAGGCCGGCCAGGGGGGTGAACCGGTTGGTCTTCAGGTCCCACAGGCCCGGGGCGCGGCCCTTCTCGGCGGGGCCGTAGCCGGCGTTGGAGCCGGTGTAGAGGAGCTTGCCGCCCTTGGTGAGGAAGAGCGAGGGGTAGGTGGGGAAGTAGCGGAAGGGGCCCTTGGACCACTTCTTGGTCTTGGGGTCGTAGATCTCGTTGTCGCCGGGGACGACGTCGCCGACGTCGTTGAGCCCGGAGACGGCGAGGACCTTGCCGTCCTGGAGGCCGACCAGGGTCGGGTACCAGCGGGCGTCCTTCATCGGCGCCACGGGGACGTACTTCTCCGCCTTGGGGTCGAACTCGTAGGCGGCCTTGATGCCCTGGAAGTCCTGCTTCTCGGTGGTGAGCTTCTGGGCGAGGCCGTAGACGTTGTCGGCGTCCTTGCCCTTGAGGCCCACGACCTCGTACTGGGCCGCCTGGGTGGTGAGGCCGCGCGGCCCCTCCTCGACGGCCTCCACGAAGACGCGGGCCTCGGCGGCGGTCACCTTGGTCCTCCACGGCTTCATCTGGCCGCTCTTGAAGTACGAGATCTCGAACTCGCGCTTCGCCTTGGGGACGGTGACGTCGGTGGTGGTGACGTACTCGACGCCGGACGGGGAGCGGAAGCGGGTGCCCTTCTTCAGCGTGACCGCCTTGTCGGGGCTCTCGTTCTTCACCCGCATCCCGCCGCCGGCCTTCGTCACGCCGCCGTCCAGGACCTCGTAGCGGGCGGTGCCGCCGGCCACCAGCAGCCGCCCGTCGGGCAGCTGGCTGTGGCCGGCGCAGAAGAAGTCCTCGGGGGTGGGGACCTTCTTGAAGGTGTTCTTCACCGGGTCCCACAGCACGGTGTCGAAGGTCCCGGCGTCGAAGTTCTTCTGGTTGTTGCCGGAGCCGGCGATCAGCAGCACCTTGCCGGTGTGCAGCAGGGCGGCGTGGATCGCGTTGATCCGGGCGCCGTCGGGGACGGAGACGCCGCCCCAGGAGCCGTACTTCTTCTTGTAGCCGGGCTGGGCGATCTTGTAGGCGTGGTACTTCTCCGCGGCGAAGGAGACGGCGGCGGGCGCGTTGAGCGCCGCCAGGACGACGACGGCGCCGCTGCCGAGCAGGGTCTTCTTGAACTTCTTGGACGGCCGGTAGGCCATGGATCAGTTCCCTCCGGTCGTCGTGGGCGCGGGGGTCGCGGGCGGGTGCGGGGGCAGCGGCGGGAACTGCGGCCGCGGCGGTACGGGGCGCAGCTCGATCGCCGAGCGGGCGATGGTGAGGCGGCGGTTGCCGGTGCGGGCGCGGGCCTTGGCGCGGACCGCGCGCCGGCGCCGGTCGCGCAGCAGGGTGAAGGCCCAGACGGTGACCGGGGCGAGCGCGATGACGAGGGCGAGGACCGCCCAGGTGCGCATGGCCGCGTGGGTGTGGTCGTAGCGGACCGAGGCCACCAGCGAGGCGATCAGGACGGCCGCCCAGAAGAGGTGGATGCGGAAGGTGAGGACGCGGTCGGGGCTGGCGGCGCCGCCCTTGGGGGTGACGACGAACCGGCCGCGGGTGCGCAGCAGCGCGGAGCCGAGGGACCGCAGGTAGACGGGGGCGGAGAGCGCGGACATCACCATGCCGGCGAGGCCGCCGGAGCCCTCGGGTTCGTGCGGGGAGACGTTGTGGCGGCGGTTCCACAGGTAGAGGCCGATCTGGAGGGCGACGGCGTCGCTGTAGATCATGAGCCAGACCTGGGAGGAGACCTGGGTGCCGGAGGCGCCGAGCCACAGGTAGAGGACGCAGCTGAGGATGCCGAGCAGCCAGTTGACGGCGGTCATCGGGTAGTAGACGAGCATCAGCGTGTAGTTGAGGAGGCGGCCGGGCGGCATGCTGAACGGCGCCTTCCAGTACTGCTTGAGGATCGTCTCGTACGTGCCCCGGGACCAGCGGAGCTGCTGGGTGAAGAAGTCCGTCCAGGACTCGGGGCCCTCGCCGACGGCGAGGACGTCGGGGGTGTAGACGGAGCGCCAGCGGCGGCCGGTGGCCGGGTTCCTGCGGCGGTGGAGCTCGAAGCCGGTGGCCATGTCCTCGGTGATGGAGTCGTACAGGCCGCCGATCTGCTTCAGGGCGGCGATCCGGACGACGTTGTTGGTGCCGACGAACATGGGGGCGCGGTAGCGGTTCCCGGCGCGCTGGATGAGCGCGTGGAAGAGGAACTGCTGGGACTCGGCGGCCTTGGTGACGGCGCCGGTGTAGTTGCCGTAGACCTGCGGTCCGACGACGAAGGCGGTGTCGGGGTCGCGGAAGTAGCCGAGCATCCGCTCCAGGAAGTTCGGGAGCGGGACGTGGTCGGTGTCGACGGAGGCGAAGAAGTCGTAGGCGTCGCCGTGCCGGGCGAGCCAGGCGTTGTAGTTGCCGTGCTTGGTCTTCGCCTTGTGCGGGCCCTTGGGGCGGTTCCACTCGGGCACGCCGGCGCGGGTGAAGTGGCGGACGCCGAGTTCGGCGCAGAGGGCCTTGGCCTCGTCGGAGTCGCCCTCGTCGAGGAGCCAGACGTGCAGGGTGCCGTCGTGCCGCAGGCGGACGGCGGCCTCCAGGGTGCCGCGCACCATGGCGAGGGGTTCCTTGCCGGGCACGTACGTGGTGAGGAAGGCGACCCGGGTGCCCTTCTCGGGGTACACGGGGACGGGGTCGCGGGCGACCATCGTGGCGTGGGCGATCGAGGTGACGTTCACCAGCATGAAGAGGCAGATGAGCCCGATCGACACGAGCATCACGGTGTCGTACGGCACCCGCCAGCTGTCGTCGCCCTCGCGGACGGTCCAGTGGCTGGGCCAGACCAGGTAGGCGAGCAGCACCGCGGAGAGCAGCGGCGCGAGGGCCATGAGGAGGACGGCTCGTATTCGGTGCGGCTCCTTCGAGAGCAGACTCGTGTACCGCACCTGGTACTCCGCCGTGTCCGGTTCCGTGAGGGGACCGGCGAGTCGGCTGTAGGTGTCGTAGTCGTAGCCTCCCGGCCGCACGGTGCCTCCAGCTGTCGTCGATCGGGTCGATATCCCCACGAAAAGGGACATCATCCGGCGTGTCGACTGGAGTACTCCGAGTGAGGGCGTTCTAGCGCTCGCGTCCACCCGATCGACGCAGCGTGTACGCGACCGCCTTCCGCGCCACCGGGTTCAGCTCGTCCATCGCGGCGAGCAGGGCGCCGAGCTGTTCCAGCGCGGTGAGGGCGGCGTCGGCGCCGGCGGGGTCGACGCCCTCGTAGAGGGCGAGCCCGACGAAGGAGGCGGCGACGGCCCGGGCGAGTCCGGCGGGGTCGGCGAAGCCGTCCAGCGGGGTGCCGGCGAGCACCCGGCGGAGCACCCGCTCGATCTCGTCGGCCCACAGGTCGAGCCCGGCGGCGGTGGCGGGTGCGAGCCGGGGGTGGCTCTGGGCGCCGGCGAGCAGCTGGGCGAGGACGGCGACGTGCCCGGCGGCCCGTTCCTCGTCGTGCATGGCCCGCCCGAAGGCCAGCAGCTCGGTGAGGCTGGTGACGGCCCGCAGCCGGTCGCGGTGGCGGGCCACCCGCTGCTCGGCGCCGCGCCGGCACGCCTCGGCGAGCAGTTCGTCGACGGAGCCGAAGTGGTAGAAGACCAGGGCCTGGTTGACGCCCGCGGCGGCGGCGACGGCCCGGGCGGAGGTGCCGGTGATGCCGTGCTCGACGAGCACCCGCAGCGCCCCGTCGAGCAGCTTCTCGCGGGTCTCCCGCCCCTTGGCGTCCTGCGCCATCCCGCCCCTCCTCGCGTCCGCGGCGCACCGCCGGCCCCGGTGGCGCTCCCCCGCGGAGACACCGGTGCCGGCGGTGGCCGGGCGACGGGGTCCGCCGTGGCGCCCCCGCCCGATGCCCCGTCTTGAGCGACTGCTCAAGGAGCACGCTAGCCGATGTTGAGCACTCGCTCAACACTCCTCCGGCGCGCGGGGGAAGGCAGCAGCCCCCGGCCGGAGGGCCGGGGGCTGCTGGCGGTGCGGGCGGGGCCGGGCAGGGCGGGCTCAGGCGCCGAGGTGGCGCTCCACCGTCTCGACCTTGGCGGTCAGCCCGTCGGTGACGCCGGGCCGGATGTCCGCCTTGAGGACGACGGAGACGCGCGGGGCGCGCGCCTCGACGGCGGCCACGGCCCGCTTCACGACGTCCATGACCTCGTCCCACTCGCCCTCGACGCTGGTGAACATCGCGTCGGTGCGGTTCGGCAGGCCGGACTCGCGGACCACCCGGACGGCGTCGGCGACGTACTCGCCGACCTCCTCGCCCACGCCGAGCGGGGTGACGGAGAAGGCGACGATCACGCGGTCACCTTGCCCTCGGCGGCCTCGGCGCGGGCGCGGGACGCCATGACGGCGGCGTCGGCCTCGCGCTTCAGCTTGCGGTCGGCGAAGAAGCCGCCGAAGGGCACGACGGAGAGCAGGAAGTAGACGGCCGCGGCGCCGAAGCTCCACTTGGTGCGGTTCCAGGCGTCCAGCCAGAAGAGCACGTACAGCACGAAGAGCACGCCGTGGACGGCGCCCATGACCGGCACCGCGTTGAAGTCCGTGGTCCGCTTGAGCACCGAGCAGACCAGCAGGAGCAGGAACGAGACGGCCTCGGGCGTGGAGACGAGCCGGAGACGGTGGAGGGAGGAAGCGGTCTTGATGTCCACGGGGTCCTCTTCGGGAAGGGGCGGGCGATCTTGTGAATCGGCGCACAAGCGTCGGTCCATTGTGCACGGCGACTTTGCAGTCCCTTTAACCGGGTCCCCGCTACCTTCGGGCCGTGGCTACGTTCCGACTCCAAGGCAGCAAGGTGCTCGCCGTGACGATGACCGGCGACGCCGTCAAGGCGAAGAACGGCTCGATGGTCGCCTACGACGGGCAGATGGCGTTCAAGAAGATGAGCGGTGGCGGTGAGGGCCTGCGCGGCATGGTCACCCGTCGGCTGACCGGCGAACAGATGGAGGTGATGGAGGTCAGGGGCCAGGGGACCTGCTGGTTCGCCGACCGGGCCTCCGAGATCAACCTCGTCCAGCTGCACGGCGACAAGCTGTGGGTCGAGGCGAGCAACCTGCTCTGCGCGGACGCGGGGCTGCGCACCGGCACCACCTTCACCGGCATGCGCGGCGGGGCGACCGGCAACGGCCTCTTCACCACCACGGTGGAGGGCACCGGCCAGGCCGCAATCATGTCCGACGGCCCGGCGACGGTGCTGCGGGTGACCCCGCAGTACCCGCTGTCGGTCGACCCGGGCGCGTACGTCGCCCACCAGGGCAACCTCCAGCAGCACTTCCAGTCGGGCGTGACCTTCCGCACCCTGATCGGCGAGGGCGGCGGCGAGGCGTTCCAGATCCGCTTCGAGGGCGACGGACTGGTCTACGTGCAGCCCAGCGAGCGCAACACGATCGGAGGGGACGTCTAGTGCCGTTCCGTGAGGTCAACTCCAAGATGATCGAGGCGACCGTCGTCCCCGGGCAGCGCCTCTTCAGCCAGCGCGGCGCCATGCTCGCGTACCGCGGGGACGTCACGTTCACGCCGAACATCGCGGGCGGGCAGGGCGGCGTGATGTCGATGATCGGCCGCCGGGTGGCCGGCGAGGCGACGCCGCTGATGACGGTGGAGGGCAACGGCCTGGTGATGTTCGGGCACGGCGGCCACCACATCCAGGTGATCACGCTCTCCGGCGACACCCTGTACGTGGAGGCGGACCGGCTGCTCGCCTTCGACGGCACCCTGGAGCAGGGCACCATGTTCATGGGCTCGCAGGGCGGGGTGATGGGCCTGGTCCGCGGCCAGGTGACCGGCCAGGGCCTGTTCACCACGACCCTCAAGGGGCACGGCTCGGTGGCGGTCATGGCGCACGGCGGGGTCATCGAGCTGCCGATCGCGCCCGGCCGCCCGGTGCACGTCGACCCGCAGGCGTACGTGGCCCACCACGGCGACGTGCGGAACAAGCTCTCGACGGCCCTGGGCTGGCGGGACATGGTGGGCCGCGGCTCGGGCGAGGCGTTCCAGCTGGAGCTGAGCGGCAGCGGCGCGGTGTACGTCCAGGCGTCGGAGGAGAAGCTGTGAGCACCCCTGTCATCCACGATCCGCACACCCTGCCGTCGGACGACAACGTCAACGCGTACACGTTCTGCGTCGAGCTCAAGGGCAGCCCCTGGTTCCTCCAGAAGGGCAAGATGATCGCCTACTACGGGCGGATCGAGTTCAACGGGATCGGGCACGGCCGGCTCGACCGGCTGGTGCGGACCGCCTTCCACTCGCCGCTGCACGCGAGCGACTGGGTGGTGGCCGAGGGCACCGGGAAGATGCTGCTCGCGGACCGGGCCTTCGACGTGAACTCGTACGACCTGGACGAGGGCAACCTGACGATCCGGTCCGGGAACCTGCTGGCCTACCAGCCGACGCTGGCGCTGAAGCAGTCGATCGTGCCGGGGTTCGTGACGCTGATCGGCACCGGGAAGTTCGTGGCCGCGTCGAACGGGCCGGTGGTCTTCATGGAGCCGCCGCTGCGCGTGGACCCGCAGGCGCTGGTCGGCTGGGCGGACTGCCCCTCCCCCTGCCATCATTACGACCACGCCTATCTGACGGGCGTGATGGGCGGCGTACGGGCCCTGACCGGCATCGGCGGCTCCTCCGGCGAGGAGCACCAGTTCGAGTTCGTCGGCGCGGGCACGGTGCTGCTCCAGTCGACGGAGCTGCTGATGGCGGAGCGCGCGACCGGCGGGCCGCCGGCCCAGGCCGGGGTGCCGGGCGGGCACGGGGCGCACGGTTCCGGCCAGGCGGCGCAGGGTGCGGTACCGCGCCTTCCCGGCCAGCTCGGGGACCTGCAGCGGCGCTTCGGGCTGTGAGCGGTAGTCTGCGGAGCGTGACGCATCGAACGGCCGCGCGGGGTGCGCGGACGGAACGGCGGGTGCCGAGCGTCACCCCGCAGATTTCGTCAAGTATTCAACTTCTTAGGTAGAATCCACTCTATGGACACCGAGACGGCCACTCCCTGGCTCACCGACGCCGAGCAGTGCGCGTGGCGCACCTTCCTCGACGTCCAGAGAATGCTGACGCACCAGCTGGAGCGGGACCTCCAGCCCTTCGGCCTGACCATGAACGACTACGAGATCCTCGTCAACCTCTCGGAGTCCGCCGACCGCCGGCTCCGGATGAGCGACCTGGCGGCGGCCACCCTCCAGTCCAAGAGCCGCCTCTCCCACCAGATCACCCGGATGGAGAACGCCGGCCTGGTCGAGCGGGTGAACTGCGAGTCCGACCGGCGCGGCCTCTACGCGGTCCTCACCGACCACGGCATGGAGACCATGCGCAAGGTCGCCCCGCACCACGTGGAGTCGGTCCGCGACCACTTCATCGACCGGCTCACCCCGGAGGCGCTCGGCGACCTCCACGAGTCGCTGAAGCCGGTCGCCGAGCGGCTGCGCGGCAAGCGCGGCAAGCCGTGACCTGACAGATGTGCGGAAGAAGGGCCTCCCCGGCGCGGGGAGGCCCTTCTCTCGTCGTTCGGGCGCTCAGCTGCCCGTCAGGCTCGCCAGGAGCTCGTCGGAGGCCGCGTACGGGTCGAGCGCCCCGGTCGCGATCCGCTCGGCCAGCGCGTCCAGCCGCCGGTCCCCGTGCAGGTCGCCGATCCGCTCCCGCAGCGCCGTGATGGTGATGGTCTCCACCTCGCGGGCCGCGCGCGCCTTCCGGCGCTCCGCGAGCACCCCGTGCTCCTCCATCCAGGCCCGGTGCTTCTCCAGCGCCTCCACGAGCTCGTCCACGCCCTCGGCGCGCGCCGCGACCGTCCTCACGATCGGCGGGCGCCAGTCGCCCGGGCCGCGGGCCTCGCCGAGGCCCAGCATGTGGTTGAGCTCGCGGGCGGTGGCGTCGGCGCCGTCCCGGTCCGCCTTGTTGACCACGTACACGTCGCCGATCTCCAGGATGCCCGCCTTCGCGGCCTGGATCCCGTCGCCCATGCCCGGGGCGAGCAGCACCACCGACGTGTCGGCCTGCCCGGCGATCTCCACCTCGGACTGGCCGACGCCGACGGTCTCCACCAGGATCACCTCGCAGCCGGCCGCGTCCAGCACCCGGATGGCCTGCGGGGCGGCCCAGGCCAGACCGCCCAGGTGCCCGCGGGTGGCCATCGAGCGGATGTAGACGCCGGGGTCGGAGGCGTGCTCCGACATGCGCACCCGGTCGCCGAGCAGCGCGCCGCCGCTGAACGGCGAGGACGGGTCGACGGCGAGCACGCCGACCCGCTTCCCCGCCTTGCGGTACGCGGTCACCAGCGCCGACGTCGACGTCGACTTGCCGACGCCGGGCGAGCCGGTCAGGCCCACCACGTAGGCGTTGCCGGTGAGCGGGGCCAGCGCCGCCATCACCTCGCGCAGCTGCGGGGACGCCCCCTCCACGAGCGAGATCAGCCGGGCCACGGCCCGTGGCCGGCCCTCCCGTGCCTGGGCGACGAGAGCGGGGACGTCCACCATGCTGCGTTCTCCTGTCAGAGGTGCTTACTTGCCGGTGACCTTGATGATCAGGGCGTCGCCCTGACCGCCGCCGCCGCACAGCGCCGCCGCGCCGACGCCGCCGCCGCGCCGCTTGAGCTCCAGGGCGAGGTGGAGCACCACGCGGGCGCCGGACATGCCGATCGGGTGGCCGAGCGCGATGGCGCCGCCGTTGACGTTCACCTTTTCCGGGGACACGCCGAGGTCCTTCATGGACTGCACGGCGACCGCGGCGAAGGCCTCGTTGATCTCGATCAGGTCGAGGTCGTCGACGGTCAGGCCCTCCTTCTTCAGGGCGTGGTTGATCGCGTTGGACGGCTGCGACTGGAGCGAGTTGTCCGGGCCGGCCACGTTGCCGTGGGCGCCGATCTCGGCGATCCACTCCAGGCCCAGCTCCTCCGCCTTGGCCTTGCTCATCACGACCACGGCGGCGGCGCCGTCGGAGATCTGCGAGGACGAGCCGGCGGTGATCGTGCCGTCCTTGGCGAAGGCCGGGCGGAGCTTGCCGAGGGACTCGACGGTGGTCTCGGCGCGGACGCCCTCGTCGGTGGCGAAGACGACCGGGTCGCCCTTGCGCTGCGGGATCTCGACCGGGGTGATCTCGGCCTCGAAGACGCCGTTCTTCTGGGCGGCGGCGGCGCGCTGGTGCGAGAGGGCGGCGATCTCGTCCTGGGAGGCGCGGTCGATGCCGAGGCGGGTGTTGTGCTTCTCGGTGGACTCGCCCATCGCGATGTTCTCGAAGGCGTCCGTGAGGCCGTCGTACGCCATCGCGTCGAGCATCTCGATCGCGCCGTACTTATAGCCCTCGCGGGACTTCGGCAGCAGGTGCGGGGCGTTGGTCATGGACTCCTGGCCGCCGGCCACGATGACGTCGAACTCACCGGCGCGGATCAGCTGGTCGGCCAGCGCGATGGCGTCCAGGCCGGACAGGCACACCTTGTTGATGGTGAGCGCGGGGACGTTCATCGGGATGCCGGCCTTGACGGCGGCCTGGCGGGCGGGGATCTGCCCGGCGCCCGCCTGGAGCACCTGGCCCATGATCACGTACTGCACCTGGTCGCCGCCGATGCCGGCCCGGTCGAGGGCGGCCTTGATGGCGAAGCCGCCGAGGTCGGCGCCGGAGAAGGACTTGAGCGAACCGAGCAGGCGACCCATGGGCGTGCGGGCGCCCGCGACGATCACTGAGGTGGTACCGGTCGTTCCAGACATGAGGCACGGCCCCTTGGGATGAGGAGTGAACGAGGGTTTACCGCCAATGTACTGAGCGGTGCGGCGCGAGGTCACCGGCCTGCCGGTGTGACGGCGCGCACGTTGCGTAACCACCCCGGCGGGGGTGCACTGGAGCCATGCTGACGCGTATCGACCACATCGGGATCGCCTGCTTCGACCTGGACAGGACCGTCGAGTTCTACCGTGCCACGTACGGCTTCGAGGTCTACCACTCCGAGGTCAACGAGGAGCAGGGCGTCCGCGAGGCCATGCTGAGGATCAACGGCACCGACGACGGCGGCGCCACCTACCTCCAGCTCCTGGAGCCGACCCGCGAGGACTCCGCGGTCGGCAAGTGGCTGGCGAAGAACGGCGAGGGCGTCCACCACATCGCCTTCGGCACGGCGGACGTGGACGGCGACGCCGACGCCATCCGCTCCAAGGGCGTCCGGGTGCTGTACGACGAGCCGCGGATCGGCTCGATGGGCTCCCGGATCACCTTCCTGCACCCCAAGGACTGCCACGGCGTCCTGACCGAACTCGTCACCTCGGCACCGGCTTCCGCTGACCACTCCTCAGCGGAGCACTGACCTCCGTATTCCGGGCCCGGTAGAGTGGGCGGCTCCGGGCCGGGGCCGGTCGGGGCCGCTTCGCGCGGCGCCGTAGTCGGGATGTCGGGGTCGTCCGATCTGCCACGATTCCCCGGGGGGCCGTTCTTCCAGTGAACGGTGCTCGTCGGAAAGTTGCGACCGGGTTGGGGTCTCCCCTGCTCGCAGAGCTCGGGGAAGGATGGACCGCGCAGTGCGGGGCTACGAACGCCAGGAGAGCCACCGAGCTGAAGACGACCATCTCTCGCGGTTCGAAGCCGAGATGGACCGGCTGAAGAAGGAGCGAGAGAAGGCCGTCCAGCACGCCGAGGACCTGGGCTACCAGGTCGAGGTCTTGCGTGCCAAGCTCCACGAGGCGCGGCGCACCATCGCGTCCCGGCCCGCCTACGACAGCGCCGACATCGGCTACCAGGCCGAGCAGTTGCTGCGGAACGCGCAGGCCCAGGCCGAACAGCTCCGCCAGGACGCCGAGCGCGAGCTGCGCGAGGCCCGGGCGCAGACCCAGCGGATCCTCCAGGAGCACGCCGAGCACCAGGCCCGGCTCCAGGCCGAGCTGCACAACGAGGCCGTCCAGCGCCGCCAGCAGCTCGACCAGGAGCTGAACGAGCGCCGCCAGACCGTCGAGGCGCACGTCAACGAGAACGTGGCCTGGGCCGAACAGCTCCGCGCCCGCACCGAGTCCCAGGCCCGCCGGCTGATGGAGGAGGCCCGCGCCGAGGCCGAGCAGTCGCTCGCCGCCGCCCGCGCCGAGGCCGCCCGGCTCACCGAGGAGACCGGCCGCCGCGTCGGCGCCGAGGCGGAGGCCGCCCGCGCCGAGGCCGAAGCGATTCTGCTGCGCGCCCGCAAGGACGCCGAGCGGCTGATGACGACCGCCTCCACGCAGGCCCAGGAGGCCACCGGCCACGCCGAGCAGCTGCGTACCGCCGCCGTCGCCGAGACCGACCAGGCCCGCCGCCAGGCCACCGAACTGTCCCGCGCCGCCGAGCAGCGGATGCAGGAGGCCGACGAGCGGCTGCGGCAGGCCCGCGCCGAGGCCGACAAGACGCTCGCCGAGGCCAAGGACGCCGCCGCGAAGGCCCTCGCCTCCGCCGACTCCGTCAACGAGCAGCGCACCCGTACGGCCAAGTCCGAGATCGCCCGGCTGGTCGGCGAGGCCACCGAGAAGGCCGAGCAGCTGAAGGCCGAGGCCGAGGAGAAGCTGCGCGAGGCGACCGCGCACGCCGAGAAGGTCCTCGCCGAGGCCACCGAGAAGGCCCGCGCCACCGCGGCCGAGGACTCGGCGGCGGCGCTGGCCAAGGCCGCCCGCAGCGCCGAGGAGATCCTGACCAAGGCGTCCGAGGACGCCGCCGAGACCACCCGCAAGGCGTCCGAGGAGGCCGAGCGGATCCGCCGCGAGGCCGAGACCGAGGCCGACCGGCTGCGCTCGCGCGCCGAGGAGCAGGCCGACGAACTGCTCGGCTCCGCGAAGGACGACACCAAGGAGTACCGGGCCAAGACCGTCGAGCTCCAGGAGGAGGCCCGGCGGCTGCGCGGCGAGGCCGAGCAGCTGCGCGCCGAGGCCATCGCCGAGGGCGAGCGGATCCGCGGCGAGGCCCGCCGCGAGGCCGTCCAGCAGATCGAGGAGGCGGCGAAGACCGCCGAGGAGCTGCTGTCCAAGGCCCGGGGCGACGCCGACGAGCTGCGCGCCAGCGCCGGCGCGGAGAGCGAGAAGGTCAAGTCGGAGGCGATGGAGCGCGCCCAGACGCTCCGGGCCCAGGCCGAGGAGACCCTGGAGCGGACCCGCGCGGAGGCCGAGCGGCTGCGCGCGGAGGCCGAGGAGCACGCCGGGTCGGTACGGGAGGCGGCCGAGAAGGCCGCCGCCGAGCTGCGCGCGGACGCCGAGCGCGCCGCCGAGGCGCGGCGGGCCGAGGCCGCCGAGGAGCTGGCCCGGCTGCACGCCGACGCCGAGGCGAAGGTGGCGGCGGCCGGCCGGGAGCTGACCGACGCCCGCGCGGAGGGCGAGCGGATCCGGCGCGAGGCCGCCGAGGAGACCGAGCGGCTGCGGACCGAGGGCGCCGAGCGGATCAGGGCGCTGCGCGAGCAGGCCGAGCAGGAGGCCGAGCGGCTGCGGGCCGAGGCCGCCGCGGACGCGTCGGCGTCCCGCGCGGAGGCCGAGGCGACCGCGCAGCGGCTCACCTCCGAGGCGGAGACCGAGGCCGAGCGGCTGCGGTCGGAGGCCCAGGAGACCGCCGACCGGGTCCGCGCCGAGGCCGCCGCCGCGGCCGAGCGGGTCGCCGCCGAGGCGGCCGAGGCGCTGTCGGCCGCGCAGGAGGAGGCCGTCCGGCGCCGCCGGGAGGCCGAGGAGACGCTGGAGTCGGCCCGGTCCGAGGCCGGCCGGGAGCGGGAGCTCGCCCGCGAGCAGTCCGAGGAGCTGCTGGCCGCCGCCCGGAAGCGGGTGGAGGAGGCGCAGGCCGAGGCGCAGCGGCTGGTCGAGGAGGCGGACGCGCGGGCGACCGAGATGGTCGGCGCCGCCGAACAGACCGCGCAGGAGGTCCGGGACTCGGTCGCCGGGCTGCGCGAGCAGGCCGAGGAGGAGATCGCCGGGCTGCGCTCGGCCGCGGAGCACGCGGCGGAGCGGACCCGTACCGAGGCGCAGGAGGAGGCGGACCGGGTCCGCGCCGACGCGTACGAGGAGCGGGAGCGGGCGTCGGAGGACGCGGCCCGCACGCGCGCGCGTGCCCAGGAGGAGTCCGAGGCGGCGAAGGCGCTGGCCGAGCGGACGGTCGGGGACGCGATCGCGGAGGCGGAGAAGCTGCGCGCGGACACCGCCGAGTACGCGCAGCGGGTGCGGACGGAGGCGACGGACGCGCTGGCGTCGGCCGAGCAGGACGCGGCCCGCACCCGGGCGGACGCCCGGGAGGACGCCAACCGGATCCGTTCGGAGGCGGCCGAGAAGGCCGAGGGCGTGGTCGGCGAGGCGACCGCCGAGGCCGAGCGGATCGGCGCGGAGGCCGAGCGGGTCCTCGACGAGGCCCGGCAGGCCGCCGACAAGCGCCGCCAGGACGCCGCCGAACAGGCCGACGCGCTCGTCGGCGAGGCCACGGCCGAGGCCGAGCGGATCACCGCCGAGGCGGCGGAGCTGTGGGAGACGACCGAGCGGGACGCGGCGCGGCTGCGGACCGAGGCCGAGCAGGTCAAGACGGACGGCGAGGCGCACGCCCAGGCGCTGCGGACGGCGGCCCTGGCCGACGCCGAGCAGATCCTGGACGAGGCCCGGCAGGCCGCCGACAAGCGCCGCCAGGACGCCGCCGAACAGGCCGACGCGCTCATCGGCGAGGCGACGGCGGAGGCCGGCCGGATCACCGAGGAGGCCGGCGAGCTGGCCGACTCGGTGACCGCCGACGCCCGCGCCGAGGCCGAGCGGACCGTCGCGGAGGCGGCGGGCGAGGCCGAGCGGCTGCGCACCGAGGGCGCCGAGGAGCTGGCGGCGGCCCGTCAGGACGCCGAGCGGATCCGTACGGAGTCGGCGCGGGTCCGGGAGGACGCCGAGGCGGCGGCCGAGCAGATGCGCGCGGAGGCCCGCGAGGAGGCGGACCGCACCCTGGACGAGGCCCGCGAGGCTGGTGCCCGCAAGCGCGCGGACGCGGCCGAGCAGGCGGACCAGCTGATCGCCAAGGCCCGCGAGGAGGCGCTGCGGGCGACCGCCGAGGCGGAGGCGCAGGCGGACACGATGGTCGGCGCCGCCCGCAAGGAGGCCGAGCGGATCGTCGCCGAGGCGACCGTCGAGGGCAACGCGCTGGTGGAGAAGGCGCGGACCGACGCGGACGAACTCCTGGTCGGGGCGCGGCAGGACGCGACCGCGATAAGGGAGCGGGCGGAGGAGCTGCGGAGCCGGATCGAGGGGGAGATCGAGGAGCTGCACGAGCGGGCGCGGCGGGAGTCGGCCGAGCAGATGAAGACGGCCGGCGAGCGCGTCGACAAGCTGGTGAAGGCCGCGGAGGAGCAGCGGGCCGAGGCCGAGGAGAAGGCCAAGGAGATGGTCTCCGAGGCGAGTTCGGAGGCGAGCAAGGTCCGCATCGCGGCCGTGCGGAAGGCGGACGCGCTCCTCAAGGAGGCGGAGCAGAAGAAGAGTTCGCTGATCGCGGAGGGCGAGCGGATCAAGGCGGAGGCCGAGCGGCTGAAGGTGGAGGCGGAGGCCGAGGCGGACCGGCTGGTCGAGGAGGGCCGGCGCGAGCTGGAGACCCTGACCCGTCGCCGGACCGACATCAATGCCGAGATCTCCCGTGTCCAGGACGTGCTGGAGGCGTTGGAGTCTTTCGAGACGCCGTCGGCGGGGACGAAGGACGGGCTCAAGGCGGGCGCTTCCTCGGGTTCCACTCGTTCGGGTGGCAAGTCCCAGGACGGCTAGCCACTCAAAAGGCTGGACATTCTCCAGATCAAACGGGCATACGCTCGATGACACGCCGCTTCGGCCCCTAGGATTCCCTCTAACACCTCACCGGTCTCATTCGACAGGAACCCCATGAGCGACACTTCCTCCCCCTTCGGCTTCGAGCTCGTGCGGCGTGGTTACGACCGCGGTCAGGTGGACGACCGCATTACCAAGCTCGTCGCCGACCGTGACAGTGCTCTGGCCCGGATCACCTCCCTGGAGAAGCGCATCGAGGAGCTGCACCTCGAGACGCAGAACGCGCAGGCGCAGGTGAGCGACGCGGAACCGTCGTACGCCGGGCTCGGCGCGCGCGTCGAGAAGATCCTCCGTCTCGCCGAGGAGGAGGCGAAGGACCTGCGCGAGGAGGCCCGTCGCGCCGCCGAGCAGCACCGCGAGCTGGCCGAGTCGGCCGCCCAGCAGGTGCGCAACGACGCGGAGTCGTTCGCGGCCGAGCGGAAGGCGAAGGCCGAGGACGAGGGCGTCCGGATCGTCGAGAAGGCGCAGGGCGAGGCCAACTCGCTGCGGGCCGAGGCGCAGAAGGACGCGCAGTCGAAGCGCGAGGAGGCGGACGCGCTCTTCGAGGAGACCCGCGCCAAGGCCGCCCAGGCCGCCGCGGACTTCGAGACCAACCTGGCCAAGCGCCGCGAGCAGTCCGAGCGCGACCTGGCGTCGCGTCAGGCCAAGGCGGAGAAGCGCCTGGCCGAGATCGAGCACCGTGCCGAGCAGCTGCGCCTGGAGGCCGAGAAGCTGCGCACGGACGCCGAGCGCCGGGCCCGCCAGACGGTGGAGACCGCGCAGCGCCAGGCCGAGGACATCGTGGCCGACGCCAACGCCAAGGCGGACCGGATCCGGTCGGAATCGGAGCGCGAGCTCGCCGCGCTGACGAACCGCCGCGACTCCATCAACGCGCAGCTGACCAACGTCCGCGAGATGCTGGCGACGCTGACCGGTGCCGCGGTGGCCGCCGCCGGTTCGCCGCTGGACGAGGAGCGCTCCGCCGGCGTGCCGGCCCAGCAGACCCGCTGAGGCCCCGCCCCGTCGCGTCCACGGACCCCCCGTCACTCCGGTGGCGGGGGGTTTCGCGCGCCCTTAGCTTGGTACGCATGATCGAGCTTGACGGGCTGACGAAGCGGTACGGGACGAAGACGGCGGTCGATCATCTCTCCTGCCAGGTCCGGCCGGGCATGATCACCGGCTTCCTGGGGCCCAACGGGGCGGGGAAGTCGACCACGATGCGGATGATGCTCGATCTCGACAACCCGACGAGCGGGACGGTGCGGATCGACGGCCGGCACTACCGGGAGCTGGACGAGCCGCTGAAGTACATCGGGGCGCTGCTGGACGCCAAGGCGATGCACGGGGGCCGGTCGGCGTACCACAACCTGCTGTGTCTGGCGCAGTCGAACCGGATCCCGGAGCGCCGGGTGGGCGAGGTGCTGGACCTGGTCGGGCTGACGGCGGTGGCGCGGAAGAAGTCGAAGGGTTTCTCGCTCGGCATGGGGCAGCGGCTGGGGATCGCGTCGGCGCTGCTCGGCGATCCCGAGATCCTGATGTTCGACGAACCCGTCAATGGTCTGGACCCCGAGGGAATTCACTGGATCCGCAATCTGATGAAGTCGCTGGCGGCGGAAGGAAGAACGATCTTCGTCTCCAGCCATCTGATGAGTGAAATGGCGCTGACGGCGGATCATCTGATCGTGATCGGGCAGGGAAAGCTGCTGGCCGACATGTCCATGGCTGATTTCATCCAGCGGAATTCACGGAGTTTCGTACGGCTCCGCTCGCCGCAGCAGGAACGGCTGCGGGACGTCCTGCACGCCGAGGGATTCGTGGTGGTCGAGGCCGGGAACGGGACGCTGGAGGTGGACGGCGCCACCACCGAGCGGCTGGGCGAGCTGGCGGCGGCGCACCAGCTGACGCTGCATGAGCTGAGCGCCCAGCGGGCCTCGCTGGAGGAGGCGTTCATGCAGATGACGGCGGGCGCGGTGGAGTACCACGCGCACGGCACCGACACCCGCGGCGGCGACGGGCCGGCGGCGCCCGGCCCCGCGTGGGGCGCGACGTCCGGCTGGGGCCCGGCCCGCGGCTCCGGCTCCGGCTCCGGCTCGACAACCGAAGGGGTCTGATCCATGGCAGCGGTACCCGCGGTCCTCCAGTCCGAGTGGACCAAGATCCGGACGGTCTCGTCGACGGTCTGGACGCTGGCGAGCGCGCTGCTCGTCACGGTGGCGATGGGCGCGGCGCTCTCGGCGGTCCTGAACTCCACCTTCGACGACCTCTCCGAGCTGGAGCGGGCCACCTTCGACCCGACGTTCGTCAGCTTCTCCGGGATGGTCCTCGGGCAGCTGGCCATGGTGGTCTTCGGCGTCCTCGTGGTGGGGACCGAGTACTCCTCGGGCATGATCCGCACCTCGCTCGCCGCCGTGCCGCAGCGGGCCACCTTCCTCTTCTCCAAGGTCGCGGTGGCCGGGGTGCTCGCCCTGCTGGTCGGTCTGGTGACCAGCTTCCTGTCGTTCTTCCTCGGCCAGGCGCTGCTCGGCGAGCACCGCACGACGATCGGTGCCGACAACGTGCTGCGGGCGGTGGTCGGCGGCGGGATCTACATGGGGCTGATCGCGGTCTTCTCGATGGGCGTGGCGGCGATGCTGCGCTCCACGGTGCTGTCGCTCGGCGTCCTGGTGCCGTTCTTCTTCCTGATCTCGCAGATCCTGTCGGCGGTGCCGAAGGCGAAGGAGGTCGCGAAGTACTTCCCCGACCAGGCCGGCTCCAAGATCATGCAGGTGGTGCCGGACGCGCTGGGCTCGGACAGGGCGCCGTACGGGCCGTGGGGCGGGCTCGGGATCATGCTGCTGTGGGTGGCGGCCTCGCTGCTCGGCGGCTACCTGGTGCTGAAGCGGCGGGACGCCTGACGGCGACTGCCCCGCCCCTGGGGTGCGTCCCGGATTTCCCCCTGAGGTTTCGCTTCGGTCTCGCTTCCCGGAAGCGGGAACCGTTCATGGCTGGATAAGCTCCTCACTCGTACGGGGGCCGTCCGGCCGTGCGCCGCCATGCCCCGATCGCACGCGACCGATCTGTCGATGGGGCTGGAGAATGATCGAGGCAGTCGGCCTGACCAAGCGCTACGGCGCCAAGACGGCCGTGTACAACCTTTCCTTCCAGGTGCGGCCGGGTGTCGTCACCGGCTTCCTGGGGCCGAACGGCTCCGGCAAGTCGACCACCATGCGCATGATCCTCGGCCTCGACCGGCCGACGGCCGGGCACGTGACGATCGGCGGCCACCCCTTCCGGCAGCTGCCGAACGCGCCCCGGCAGGTCGGCGCGCTGCTCGACGCCAAGGCCGTGCACGGCGGGCGCAGCGCCCGCAGCCACCTGCTGTCGCTGGCGCAGCTGGCCGGCATCCCGGCCCGCCGGGTGGACGAGGTGCTGGGCGTGGTGGGCCTCCAGGACGTGGCGCGGCGCCGCTCCAAGGGCTTCTCGCTCGGCATGGGCCAGCGGCTCGGCATCGCGGCCGCGCTGCTCGGCGACCCGCAGGTGCTGCTCTTCGACGAGCCGGTCAACGGCCTGGACCCGGAGGGCATCCTCTGGGTGCGGAACCTGATGAAGAAGCTGGCCTCCGAGGGCCGTACGGTCTTCGTCTCCAGCCACCTCATGAGCGAGATGGCGCTGACGGCCGACCACCTGATCGTGATCGGCCGCGGCCAGCTGCTCTCCGACATGCCGGTGAAGCAGTTCATCTCGGCGAACTCGGCGGACTTCGCCCGGGTCCGCACCCCGGACGGCGAGGTCGCGGTGCGGGAGAAGCTGTCCCGGGTGCTGGCGGGGGCCGGCGGCCAGGTGCTGTCCGAGCCGGACGGGGCGCTGCGGGTGACCGGTCTGCCGCTGCCGCGGATCAGCGACCTGGCGCACGAGGCGGACGTACGGCTCTGGGAGCTGTCCCCGCACCAGGCGTCGCTGGAGGAGGCGTACATGCGGCTGACGCAGGGCGCCGTGGACTACCGCTCCACCGACGACCGGCTGGCCCACCTCCAGGCGCCGCCGCAGCCCGGGCAGCCCGGGTACGGGATGCCGCCGCAGCCACCGGTCCCGGCGGACGTGCCGCAGCAGGGCTGGTACGCCCCGCCGCCGCCCGGACAGAACCCGTACACCGCGCCGCAGCCCCCGGCGGCGGCCCCGGCCGCCCCGCCGAGCGCCCCGCAGCCCGCCGCCGCCCAGCCGGGCGGCGAGCGGCCGAGCCTCCAGAAGCCGAGCGACACCACCGAGGACGCCCGATGACCGCCCCGACGCCGACCCCCACGCCTCCCCCGCCGTACGGCTACGTCTCCCCCATCCCGGTCCGCCGGGCGCACCTCGGGGACGCCCTCGCCTCGGAGTGGACGAAGATCCGCTCGGTGCGGTCGACCATGTGGACGCTGGGGACGATGGTGGCGCTGATGCTGCTGATCGGTCTGGGCGTCGCCGCGGTCGCCGCGAGCGAGGGCGGCACCATGGGCGAGGACTCGGCGCTGCCGCTGGGTTTCTTCGGGATGCTGCCGGCGTCGATCTGCGTGATCACGCTGGGCGTGCTGACCATCTCCTCCGAGTTCGGCACGGGCATGATCCGGACCACGCTGACGGCGTGCCCGAGCCGGTCCCGGGTGCTGACGGCGAAGGCGGTCGTCTTCTTCCTGCTGGTCTTCACGGTGACCCTGGTGGTCGCGTTCGCGGTGGCGACGGCGCAGGTGTCGATGGTGGACGCGGCGGAGCCGACGGGCGCGGAGTGGGCGCGGGCCACGGTCGGCGCGGCGGCGTTCATGGCGGTGCTGGGCCTGCTGTCGATGGCGGTCGGCGCGCTGGTGCGGCACTCGGCCGGGGCGATCACGGCGATGATCGGCGTGCTGCTGCTGCCGCTGGTGGCGGCCCTGTTCATGATGGCGCCGGCGCTGAAGGGGATCCAGGAGGCGCTGTTCACCTACTCGGTGCCGTCGCAGATGATCGCCCTGTACAGCGCGGAGCCGATGCTGGGCGACAGCGGTCCGGCGGGCTGGGACGCGCTGTTCATCCTGACGGGCGTCACCGCGGTGGTCCTGGGCGCCGCGTACGCGCTGCTGAACAACCGGGACGTCTGAGCCGGCGTCCGGGCCGGCGCCGGACCGGGGCTCAGTACTTCGGCGCGTTGCGGGACCGCTGCACCCGGGTGGTGCGGCGGTCCTTCGCGTTCCAGCACGCCTTGTGCCAGTGGCGGCGGTCGTCGACGCCGCCGTACTCGGGCCAGGCGACGACGTGCGGGGCGCCGGGCGGGATCTCCTGGTCGCAGCCGGGGCAGCGGTAGCGCTTGCCCGGGGAGCTGGCGCCGGCGACGAGGCGGACGTACCACTCCTCGCCCTGCCAGGTCTCGGTGCGCTGGGAGCCGCCGTACCGGTCGTCGCGGTCCTCCTGCGCCGCCGACTTGGCGCCGCGGCGGGGGCGGTGGTGACGCGGGGACACAGCACACCTCACGGGGTCGGGAACACGGACCGTTCGTTCCAGCCTACGGGCCGCGACGGGCTGCCCGGCTCCCCGGTCCCCGCCCCCGGACCGAAAATCGCAAGAACTTCATGTTCGGCCGTTGCCTTTGGCACGTGTCAGACGTTGTTGCCCTACGAGGGGGAGTGAACGCGCCGGCCGCGAGGAGGCAGAAGGCGATGCGCGTAGGGACATTCGTACTGGCGGCCCAGTTCCCGGGCCAGGGCCAGGGAGAGGCACTGCACCGCGCGGTGCGGACCGCCGAGGTCGCCGAGGAGGCGGGCCTGGACTCGGTCTGGCTGGCCGAGCACCACTTCGTACCGTACGGGGTGTGCCCGTCGGCGGTGACGCTGGCGGCGCTGCTGCTCGGCCGCACCCGGCGGCTGCGGGTGGGCACGGCGGTGAGCGTGCTGCCGACGGTCCACCCGGTCTCCCTGGGCGAGCAGGCGGCGCTGCTGCACATCGCCTCGGGCGGCAGGTTCACCCTCGGGGTGGGCCGCGGTGGGCCCTGGGTGGACCTGGAGGTGTTCGGCGCGGGCCTGGAGGCGTACGAGCACGGCTTCCCGGAGGCGCTCGACCTGCTGCTGCGCTGGCTGGGCGAGGCCCGGGTGGGCGCCGAGGGAGAACGATTCTCCTTCCGGGAGGTGGCCGTGGTGCCGCGCCCCGGCGAGCTGATCGGCGGCGCGCCGTCGCCGGAGGTCGTCGTCGCCTGCACCTCGCCCAGGAGCGTGCGGCTGGCGGCCGAGCGCGGGCTGCCGATGCTCCTCGGCATGCACTGCGGCGACGAGGACAAGGCGGAGATGGTCGCGGCCTGGCAGCGGTGCGCGCGGGAGGCCGGGCGGGACCCGGACGAGATCGCGCGGATCGGCGCCGGGCACGTCTCGGCGGGCGTGGTGCAGCTCGCGGACCGCACGCAGGAGGCGGCGGAGACCCTGGTGAAGGCGATGCCGGGCTGGCTGAAGCAGGGGCTGGACGCGCATGTGACTGTCGACGGCCGGCACCGGGCGATGCGGGACCCGGTGGCGTACACCGAGCTGCTCTGCTCGCTGCACCCCGTCGGCACCCCGGCGCTGGCGGCCGACCGGCTGGCGGCCACGGCCGAGCGCACCGGCATCACCCGCTTCGCGCTGCTCGCCGAGGGCTCCGGCGACCTCGCGGGCACCGAGGAGAACCTGCGGCGGCTCGGCACCGACGTCCTCCCCCTGGTGGTCTGAGGTCCGGCCCTCGCCGCCGGTCCCGGACACGGCACCGGACCCGTCCGGGGTCCGGCTCCCGCCGCCGCTCCGGCGTCCCGGCGGGACGGTGCGCGTCGGCGCGCACCGGTCGCGGGTCCGCGACGCGGCGCGGCGGCGTTCGAGTCCCCGGGGTCCCGGTGGCGGTCCGGGCTCAGCAGTCGCGGAGTTCCGGGGACTGGTTGAGCAGCTGGCCCCGGATCGAGGTGAAGCGGGCGAGCCGGTCGTCCACCGCCGGGTCCAGCGGGAAGACGGCCACGCGGTGGCAGTTCTGGAAGGCCAGACGCACCCCGAAGTGACGCTGGAGCGCACCGCGTATCGCGTCGCTCGCCAGCGCGCGCAGCAGCTGACCACGTGCCTGCTCGTTCGGCGGCGGCGTCTGGTTGTCGGCGAACTCGCCGCCTTCCACCTCCAGCTGGGCCACCAGAGAACTGATCATCTCCCACGCGTAGGGCAGGGAGGTCCGGACGCAGTCGACGAAGGCGGCTTCGTCGACCTCGCCTCGCTCGGCCTGTTCCAACAGTGCCGGTGAGACGTCGAGCGACATGGGTTCTCCTCTCGCGACCCCGCGGACGGGGTCTGTGCGGGCAGGGTCGAGGGCCGCCGTACGCCACGCAGCGTGCACGGACGACGACCTCCGGCATCCACGGTAAGCGCGCGGTCCGGTCGGCACCAGGAGAATGGGCACACAACAGGCCGATAACCGACGGGTGTTCGTCTCACTCGGGTGCCCGAATCGCGTAGAAGGGCGCTCCTCTTGTAGCGTTGGCGACCATGCGTCTCGTCATTGCCCGCTGTTCCGTGGACTACGCGGGCCGGCTCACGGCCCACCTGCCCTCCGCGCCCCGTCTGATCCTGGTCAAGGCGGACGGCAGCGTCTCCATCCACGCGGACGACCGGGCGTACAAACCGCTCAACTGGATGTCCCCGCCGTGCACCCTCAAGGAGGACTCCGAGGGCGCGGACGGCGCGGCCGGCGTCTGGACGGTGATCAACAAAGCGGGCGAGAAACTGATCATCACGATGGAGGAGATCCTCCACGACTCGTCGCACGAACTGGGCGTGGACCCGGGTCTCATCAAGGACGGCGTCGAGGCGCACCTCCAGGAACTGCTCGCCGACCGCATCGAGACGCTGGGCGAGGGCTGGACGCTGGTGCGCCGCGAGTACCCGACGGCGATCGGCCCCGTCGACATCCTGTGCCGGGACGCGGACGGCGCCACGGTCGCGGTGGAGATCAAGCGGCGCGGCGAGATCGACGGCGTCGAGCAGCTGACCCGCTATCTGGAACTGCTCAACCGCGATCCCCTGCTCGCGCCGGTGAAGGGCATCTTCGCGGCCCAGGAGATCAAGCCGCAGGCACGGGTGCTGGCGACGGACCGCGGGATCGGCTGCGTGGTGCTCGACTACGACGCGCTGCGCGGCATCGAGGACGACAAGCTGCGGCTGTTCTGAGCCGGGCGGTACGACGACGGGGACGGCCCCGGGCGCGAGAAGCGCCCGGGGCCGTCCCCTTTCCCGCTCGCGCCTCAGCTCACGGGGGTGGTGCCGGCGGGGGTGCCGTCGAGGGTGGAGGAGGCGGCGTTGCTGGGCGCCTCGTTGCTGGCCGTCGTGCTCGGCGTCTCGGGCGACGACGGAGTGGCGGAGCTCGTCGTCGGCCCCGGGCCGGGACTCTCCGAGGTCGGCGGGGGCGAGGTGGTCGTCGGCGGTGCGGACGTCGTGGTGGGCGAGGCCGGCGGCGGGGTGGTCGTCGGCCGGCCCGTCGACGGGGCCGTCGGGGCGTCCGTGGTGCCGGTCCCGGTGCCGGGCGTGCTCGTCGTCGCCGACGGGTCGGGGTCCCCCGAGGCGCTGGTGGACGGCGAGTCCGTCGCCGTCGGGTCGGTCGACGTGGCCGTCGGGGCCGCCCCGGAGGTGGTGGGCCCGGGCGTGCCGGAGGCGGTGGGCGTGCCCGTCTCGGCCGGGTCGCCGGCCTCGCCCTCCGCCGGGGTCCCGTCGTCGGTGCTGGGGGTCTCGTCTCCGCCGCCCTGGTCGGCGGTGGCGTCGGTGGTGACGGTGCCGGAGGTGGGGGTGTCGTCGTTGCCGGAGGTGGCGCCGAGGGTGACGACGGTGCCGAGGACGGCGACGAGGAGCGCCCCTGCGCCGACGGCGGCCAGGTTGCGGCGGGTGCCGTCGAGGATGCCCGCCGCCAGGCCCTTGCGCGGCGGGGCGGCCGGGGCGGGGTCGGGTCGGGTGACGAGGGTGGGTCCCTGCTCCGCGAAGTCCGGGTAGTCCGGGAAGGAGGGGACGGCCGGGACGACGGGGGTGGTCGCCGCGGTGGCCGGGCCGGTGCCCGGGACCGGCTGCAGCGGCGCGGTGGGCGGCTCGGCGGGCGCCGGGGCGGCGGCGCGGACGGCGGGCAGGCCGCGCGCCGGCGAGTCGGTACGGGACGGCTGCGGGGGCTGCGGCTGCTCGCGGTCGCGGCCGAGGTCGGCGACGAGAGCGAGGGCCCGGCGGCCGGCGACGGTGCCGCGCTTGTCGGCGAGGACGCCGCGCAGGCCAATGGACGCCTCCAGTTCGGCGCGGGCGCGGCCGAGGTTGCCGGCGCAGAGGGCGAGGACGCCGAGCTCGTGGTGGAAGTACGCCTCCTCCGCGACGTCGCCGGCGAGCCGGGCGGCCTCCTGCCCGGAGCGCAGGGCGCGTTCCCAGGCGCCCCAGTGCAGGCCGGCGGCGAAGGCGGGGGCGGCGGCCCGGGCGAGGGCGACGGCGGTGGCGCGCGGGTCGGCGGCGGTCTCGCCGGAACCGTCCCCGGCCGCTCCCCCGCCGTCCGTGCCGGCCGCGCCGCCCTGCGTACCGCCGACGAGGGCGGCGAGGGCGGCGAGCAGGGCGTCGGCCTCGGCGGCGGCGCGGTCGGGGCCGACGGACGGGTGGCCTGCCCACCACGCGTAGTGCTGGGCGGCGGTGTGGGCGCGGTCGGCCGCGTCGAGGCCGTAGCCGTGGGCGAGGAGCTGGGTGAGGACGCCGCCGGCGAGGCGGTGCCGGGGGCCGACGGGGCTGAGGAGGCCGCAGGCGCGGAGCTCGCCGAGGGCGGCGTCGGCGTGGGTGTCGCCGACGAGCGCCGGGAGGTGGGCGTGGTGCGGGACCTCGCCGCCGAGGGCGACGGCGAAGCGCAGGGTGGTCTGGGCGGCGCGGCTGAGCCGGGAGGCGAGCAGCGCGGCGGGGGCGGCGCCCTCGCCGAGGCTGGGCAGCGGCACGTCGTGGAGTTCGACGTCGGGGTCCTCGTACGGATCGGCGGGGCGGCCGGCGGAGCCCGTGCCGGGGCCGGTGCCGGTGGGGCCGAACGCCTCCTCCAGGGCGCCGAAGGCGTCGAACTCGGCGGGGGTGACGCGGAGCCGGTCGCGCTGCCGGAGCAGGGCGCCGGCCTGGACGAAGCGGAGCGGCAGGCCCTCGGACTCGAACCAGAGGTCGCCGGCCCAGTTGGCCTCCTCGTCGGTGAGGCGGCGGCCGACAGCGGCCTCCAGCAGGGCGAGGGAGGCGGCGCGGCCGAGGCCGGGGAGGGCGACCTCCTCGATCGCGGCGTCCGCCGAGGGGGCGGGGACGCCGGGGGCGGCGGCGAACAGGAAGGCGCACTCGGGGGCGGCGGCGAGGAGTTCGTCGAGGGCGGCGCCGCCGAACTCCAGGTCGTCCACGACGACGACGGCGCCGACGCCGGCGAGGTCGGCGCGCAGGCCGTCGCGGTCGGGGCGGTGGCCGGGGGCGTGCAGGACGGCGGCGCGGAGGTCGTGGAGGAGTTCGGCGGTGGTGCGGTGGTGGCCGCAGAGGCGGACGACGCCGTCGGGGGCGAGCGTGGCGACGTCGGCGGCGACGGCGTCCAGGAGGGCGGTGCGGCCGGAGCCGTCGGGGCCGGTGAGGCGGGCGCTGCGGCCCCGGGTCAGGATCTCGGTGAGCCGGGCGCGCTGTTCCTCGCGCTCCAGGAGGGGCAGTGCGGGGGCGGCGGGGCCGGGCGGTACGGGGGCGGTGGCGGCGCGGGCGGCCCCGGCGCGCTCCTCGGGGGTGCGGCGGCGGGCGGCGGGGGGTTCCTCGCCGGGCGGGCACGCCTCGATCTCGCTGCCGTCGACGGGGTTGACGGTGAGCAGCAGGCCGCCGGAGACGATCCGGGTGACGCGGGCGCGGGCGGGGGTCGCGGCGGCGCGCTCGGGCAGGGCGGCGGGGTGGGCGGGGCGGGCGTCCTCGGCCGCGGTGTCGTGACCGGACTCGTCCGGCCCCCGGTGTATCGGGTCCATGGTCAAAGCCCCCAAGAGCGGTGGTGCGGAGCCCGCCGGGTGGGTGGTGTCGTCGGGTGCGGGCGACCGAACCCTAGACGGTCGCGGGGCGCCCGGGAACAGCCGGGGTGCCGTCGAGCCCAAGACGTCACGGTCTCGTGAGGATTGAGCGTGACGCCTGGTTCGCACAGGGGCTTCACCATCGGTTCACCCCGGGACCGGGCCGGTCCGGACGCGACCCCGTCCCCTTGGAGGAGTGCCCTCCGTCCTTCCGGACGGCCGGCGCCCGTCCCTCCGTACGCCCAAGGCCCCCGGCCCGTCCGCCCGTTCAGACGCGGGGCAGCGACTCCAGGGCGAGGCCGCCCTCGATGGCGAGGATGCGGTGGAGGCGGGTCGCCACGAGGAGCCGCTGCATCTGCGGCGGGACCCCGCGCAGGACGAGCCGGCGGCCGCAGCGGCCGGCCCGCCGGTGCGCGCCCATGATCACGCCGAGTCCGGTCGCGTCCCAGGAGTCGAGCCCGGTCAGGTCGAGGACCAGGTCGCCGACGCCGTCGTCGACGGCCGAGTGCAGGACCGTACGGGCGTCCGCCGCGCTGCGGACGTCGAGGCGGCCCCCGACGACCAGCTCGACGTGGTCGCCCCTGATGTGCATAGTCGCTCCCCGGGAAATGCTCCGTCTTCGCAACAACTGACTGCTGCCTCGGCAGATACGTTGCGCCTTGTCAGCAAACCGATACCGAAATTCACCCCGTGGAGTGACGAGGGGTGGCGCCTCGGACTCAGTACGTATAAAAGCCCTGCCCGCTCTTGCGGCCGATGTCACCCGCGTCCACCATCCGGCGCATCAGCTCCGGCGGCGCGAACTTCTCGTCCTGGGACTCGGTGTAGATGTTGCCGGCGGCGTTCACCAGGATGTCGATGCCGGTGAGGTCGGCGGTGGCGAGCGGGCCCATGGCGTGGCCGAAGCCGAGCTTGCAGGCGGTGTCGATGTCCTCGGCGGTGGCGACGCCCGACTCGTAGAGCTTGGCGGCCTCGACGACGAGGGCGGAGATCAGCCGGGTGGTGACGAAGCCGGCGACGTCGCGGTTGACGACGATGCAGGTCTTGCCGACGGACTCGGCGAACGCGCGGGCGGCGGCCAGGGTGGCGTCGCTGGTCTTGTGGCCGCGGACGAGCTCGACGAGCTGCATCATCGGGACGGGCGAGAAGAAGTGGACGCCGACGACGGCCTCGGGGCGCCCGGTCACCGCGGCGATCTTGGTGATCGGGATCGCGGAGGTGTTGGAGGCGAGGACGGCGCCGTCCTTGACGATCTTGTCGAGCGAGCGGAAGATCTCGTGCTTGACGTCGAGGTTCTCGAAGACGGCCTCGACGACGACGTCCGCGTCGGCGACGGCGTCGAGGTCGGTGGTGGCGGTGATCCGGCCGAGCGCGGCGGCGGCGTCCTCGGCGGTGAGCCGGCCCTTGGCGACGAACTTGTCGTACGAGGCCCGGATGCCGTCGGTGCCCCGGGTGAGGGCGGCGTCGGTGACGTCCCGCAGGACGACGTCCCAGCCGGCCTGGGCCGAGACCTGCGCGATGCCGGACCCCATGAGTCCGGCCCCGATGACGGCGAGCTTCCCAGCCACGATTCCACCCCTTAACGCCTGTTCACTTCTGGCTCTCCGGCGGAGATTAGCGGGCGCGGGCCGCCATGTGACCGTGAAGTAATGCGCGTCACGCTCTCTTTGACGGACGTCACACTCGCGACACCCCCGGGGGCCGCGGCCCGGCCGCCGGCGGCGGTCTCGCGGGGGAGGAAGCCGGCGGCGGTGGGAGCGGCGCGCCCGGGGGGCGGGGCGTCACTAGGGTGGTCCCATGGTCAATCTGACGCGCATCTACACCCGTACCGGCGACCAGGGCACCACCGCCCTCGGCGACATGAGCCGCACCGCCAAGACCGACCTCAGGATCGCGGCCTACGCCGACGCCAACGAGGCCAACGCCGTCATCGGCACGGCCATCGCGCTCGGCGGGCTCGACGAGGCCGTGGTGAAGGTCCTCGTCCGGGTCCAGAACGACCTGTTCGACGTGGGCGCCGACCTCGCCACGCCGGTGGTCCCGGACCCGGAGTACCCGCCGCTGCGGGTGGAGCAGTCGTACGTCGACAAGCTGGAGGCGGACTGCGACCGCTTCCTGGAGGACCTGGAGAAGCTGCGCTCCTTCATCCTGCCCGGCGGCACGCCCGGCGCGGCGCTGCTGCACCAGGCGTGCACGGTGGTCCGGCGGGCCGAGCGGTCGACCTGGGCCGCGATGGAGGTGCACGGCGAGACGATGAACCCGCTCACCGCCACCTACCTCAACCGGCTGTCAGACCTGCTCTTCATCCTTGCGCGGACCGCGAACCGCGAGGTCGGGGACGTGCTCTGGGTCCCGGGCGGCGACCGCTGACGCCTTCCCGGACGCGTCCTCCCCGTCCTTCTTGGGGAAGACCGCGTAGCTGAGCGCGATCAGGCCGTGGATGCCGACGGCCTTCCACACGGCGCTGATCGTGGAGTGGAGTCCGGAGGTGTCGCCGCCGTCCCCGACGTAGGCGATCGCGGCCAGCAGCAGCCCGGAGGCGACGGCGCCCGCGACCACCGAGCCCAGCCAGATCTCGCCCTCGTGCCGGGCCCGGGCGAGTCCGTACCGGGGCGGCTTCGGGGGCGGCGGGGCGTCGCCGAAGCGGTGGGCGGCGTGCCCGTCGAGCCACTTCACGGTGCGGTGGCCGTGGCCGACGGTGTAGCCGATGTACGCGGCGGCGATGCCGTGCCGCCAGCTGGGGTCGGCGCCGTTCTTGAGGTCCATCGCCGTGACGACGAGGAGCAGCACCTCCAGGAGCGGCTCGCACAGCAGGAGCCCCATGCCGAGCCGGGGCATCCGCAGCAGATAGCGGGCGGCGAGCCCGGCGGCCAGCAGGACCCAGAACCCCACCTCGCAGACGATGATCAGCGTGACGATCACGGCGTTTCCCCTTTCGCTTCCCCCGCCGGGTCCCTCCCAGCCTCCCGTGCGGTCCGGCGCGCCGCGTCGTCGCCGGAGACGAACCGCGCCTACATCGTTCGGCGGAGGCGCCGACCCGCCCGGATCGGCCCGGACGCCGAGGGCAGACGGGCCCGGGGCGTGTTGGATGGGGACGTGACCCTCCCCCGTCCCCACCGCCACGACCTCCTCATCGCCCTCGCCGGCCTCTCCGTCGGCGTGCTGCTGTGGTCGTTCGGGCTGTACACCACGGCCGACCGGGTCTTCGACCAGCGGGGGGCGGCGCTCGTGCCGCTGACCGTGATGGCCGGGGCGGAGGCGCTGCGCCGGGCCGCGCCGTGGACCGCTCTGGTGACCGGGACGCTGGCCATCGTGGCCGACCAGCTGACCCAGGGGAACCTGGCGACGGTGCTGATGTTCACGGACGTGGTCTACGCGGCGGTCGTCTACGGCACCCCGGCGCAGGCCCGCCGCATCCCGTACACGACCGCGCTGGTCACCGTCGGCGTCACGGTGGCCTTCCTGGTCTGGTGGCAGAACGCCTACGCGCTGCTCGTCGGCGTGATCACCGGCATCGTCGCCTTCCTGCCGGCCGTCACCGGTTCCATCGTGCGCAACCACCGCGAGGCCGCCGAGTCCGCCCGGCTGCGCGCCGAGCAGACGGCGCTGCTGGCCGAGATGGACCGGACGCAGGCGGTGGTGGCGGAGCGGGCGCGGATGGCGCGGGAGCTGCACGACATGGTGGCGAACCACCTCTCCGCGATCGCGATCCACTCGACGGCGGCGCTCTCCCTGGACGATCCCGGCACCACCCGGCAGGCGCTCGCGGTGATCCGCGAGAACAGCGTGGCGGGGCTGGCGGAGATGCGGCGGCTGATCGGGCTGCTGCGGGACAGCGGCGCGGAGACCGAGCCGGCCGCGACGGCGACGCTGGCGGGGCTCGACGCCCTGGTCGCCCAGGCGCGGGCCAACGGGTCGGCCAGCGGGCTGCGTTTCGTCCTGGACGACGCCCGCCGGGACGGTCCGGGGCTTCCGGCGCCGGTGGAGCTGGCGGCGTACCGGATCGTGCAGGAGTCGCTGACGAACGCGCTGAAGCACGCGGCGCCCGGCGAGGTGCGGGTGGCGCTCGCGCACCGGGACGGGGCGCTGCGGGTGACGGTGACGAGCCCGTACGGGCAGCGGCCGGGGCCCCGCGCGCCGGGGTCCGGGGCGGGGCTGGTGGGCATGCGGGAGCGGGTGGCGCTGCTGGGCGGGTCGCTGGAGGCCGGTCCGGCGGCGGTGGACGGCGGCGCGAGGGTGTGGCGGGTGCGGGCGGAGCTGCCCGTGGACGCGAGCGAGGAGGAGCGGGCATGACGGTGCGGGTGGTGGTGGCCGAGGACCAGGCGGCGGTACGGGCCGGTCTGGTGCTGATCCTGGGCAGTGCCCCGGACATCGAGGTCGTCGGGGAGGCGGAGGACGGGGAGCGGGCGGTGGAGCTGGCCCGGGAGCTGCGGCCGGACCTGGTGCTGATGGACGTGCAGATGCCCCGGATGGACGGGGTGACGGCGACCCGTCTGGTGGTGGCGGAGGGGCTGGCGGACGTGCTGGTGCTGACCACCTTCGATCTGGACGAGTACGTCTTCGGGGCGCTGCGGGCGGGGGCGTCGGGCTTCCTGCTGAAGAACGCGGACGCGCGGGAGCTGGTCGAGGGGGTGCGGACGGTGGCGCGGGGCGAGGGGCTGATCGCGCCGGCGGTGACGCGGCGGCTGATCGCCGAGTTCGCCGCGCCCACGCCGCCGGTACGGAGGGACCCGGAGGTGCTGGCGGGGCTGACGCCGCGCGAGCGGGAGGTGCTGGCGGCGCTGGGGGCGGGGCTGTCGAACGCGGAGGTGGCGGTACGGCTGGAGATGGCGGAGGCGACGGTGAAGACGCACGTCAGCAAGGTGCTGGGCAAGCTCGGGCTGCGCAGCAGGGTGCAAGCGGCGGTGCTGGCAAGGGAGTTGGGGCTCCAGTAGAACGCCACCGACGTTGGTCTGGACCTCTTGACGATTGGTCCAGACCTTCCTACGCTCGCGGGGCGCGCGCAACTCTCCCACGGACCACCCCCACCCCGAACGTCCGCAACTTGAGGAGCACCGTTGAGCACTCAAGCACCGACGCGCCGAAGAGGACTCAAGGCGAAGGCCGCCGCCGGCCTCACCGCCCTGACCCTTCCGCTGGCCGCCATGGTCGGTCTCGCCACCCCCGCGGAGGCGGCCACCTCGGTCACCGCCACCTACACCAAGACCCAGGACTGGGGCACCGGATTCGGTGCCAGCTGGACCATCAAGAACACCGGCACCACCACCATCTCCGCGTGGAACCTGGAGTGGGACTACCCCTCCGGCACCAAGGTCACCTCCGCGTGGGACGCCACCGTCACCAACAGCGGCGACCACTGGACCGCCAAGAACGTCTCCTGGAACGGCACCCTGGCGCCCGGCGCCTCCGTCTCCTTCGGCTACAACGGCTCCGGCTCCGGCGCCCCCAGCGGCTGCAAGATCAACGGCGCCTCCTGCGACGGCACCCAGCAGCCCGGCGACAACCCGCCGTCGGCCCCCGGCGCCCCCACCGCCTCGAACGTCACCGACACCTCGGCGAAGCTCAGCTGGGGCGCCGCCACCGACGACAAGGGCGTCAAGAACTACGACGTCCTCCGCGACGGCACCAAGGTCACCACGACCACCGCCCTGAGCTACACCGACACCGGCCTCACCGCCGGCACCGACTACAGCTACACCGTCGTCGCCCGCGACACCGCCGACCAGACCGGCCCCGCCGCCGGCCCGGTCGCCGTCCGCACCACCGGCGGCGACGGCGGCCAGCCGAACCCGAACACGGTCAAGATGGGCTACTTCACCAACTGGGGCGTCTACGGCCGCAACTACCACGTGAAGAACATCGTGACCTCGGGCTCCGCGTCCAAGATCACCCACATCAACTACGCCTTCGGCAACGTCCAGGGCGGCAAGTGCACCATCGGCGACGCCTACGCCGACTACGACAAGGCCTACACCGCCGACCAGTCCGTCGACGGCGTCGCCGACACCTGGGACCAGCCGCTGCGCGGCAACTTCAACCAGCTGCGCAAGCTGAAGAAGGCGTACCCGCACATCAAGATCCTCTGGTCCTTCGGCGGCTGGACCTGGTCCGGCGGCTTCGGCCAGGCCGTGCAGAACCCGGCCGCCTTCGCCCAGTCCTGCTACGACCTGGTCGAGGACCCGCGCTGGGCCGACGTCTTCGACGGCATCGACCTGGACTGGGAGTACCCGAACGCCTGCGGTCTCACCTGTGACACCAGCGGCCCCGCGTCCTTCAAGACCATGATGCAGGCCATGCGCGCCAAGTTCGGCCCGAACAACCTGGTCACCGCGGCCGTCACGGCCGACGCCTCCGCCGGCGGCAAGATCGACGCCGCCGACTACGGCGGCGCCGCGCCGTACTACGACTGGCTGAACGTGATGACGTACGACTTCTTCGGCGCCTGGGCGGCGAAGGGCCCGACGGCCCCGCACTCCCCGCTGACCTCGTACGCCGGCATCCCGCAGGCGGGCTTCAACTCCGCCGAGGCGATCGCCAAGTTCAAGGCCAAGGGCGTCCCGGCCAACAAGCTGCTGCTCGGCATCGGCTTCTACGGCCGCGGCTGGACCGGCGTCACCCAGTCCGCCCCCGGCGGCACGGCCACCGGACCGGCGCA
The DNA here is from genome assembly GCF_042797055.1 of Streptomyces sp. NPDC057854. Taxonomy (NCBI): domain Bacteria; kingdom Bacillati; phylum Actinomycetota; class Actinomycetes; order Kitasatosporales; family Streptomycetaceae; genus Streptomyces; species Streptomyces sp. NPDC057854. The sequence continues at coordinate 170,551 of NZ_JBHVMF010000013.1, read as the reverse complement.
GGGCACGTACGAGCAGGGCATCGAGGACTACAAGGTCCTCAAGACCTCCTGCCCGTCCAACGGCACCGTCGCCGGCACCGCCTACGCCCACTGCGGCACCAACTGGTGGAGCTACGACACCCCCGCCACCGTCACCTCCAAGATGGGCTGGGCAAAGAACCAGGGCCTCGGCGGAGCGTTCTTCTGGGAGTTCAGCGGTGACACCAGCAACGGCGAGCTGGTCTCCGCGATCAACGGCGGCCTGAGCTAGCGGACGCCGGTACGACGAAGCGGGGGACGGTGCAGCACACCGTCCCCCGCTTCCGTACGCACGCGCGTGGCTACGCCACGTTCACCCTCTGGCCGGGCGGCGCCGCCTCCAGCCAGGCCATGAAACCGGTCCGGGCGTCCTCGCTCATCGCGAGCTCCAGCCGGACCCCGTTGTACATGCAGGGCTGGATCACCGAGTCCGAGAGCAGCGCCAGCTCCTCCTCGCCCTCCGGCATCCGGCGCTCCAGCGCCACGATCGCCGACCGCTCCAGGAACCGGCGCGGCCGGGGCGCGTACGAGAAGACCCGGAACCACGCGATCTCGTCACCGCTGTACCGGGCCACGCCGTACACCCAGCCCTTGCCGGACAGGTCCGGCTCCTCCGGGACGTCCCAGCGCAGCGAACAGTCGAAGGTGCCGCCGGCCCGCTGGATCAGCCTGCGGCGCAGTCCGAAGACGAAGAGCCCGATCACCAGCAGTGCGACGACCAGCCCGCAGACAAACAGCGCGAGGAACATCTTCACCGACCTCCTCGCTGCGTCCCGTGACCGGCGCCGCCGGCCCCACCGAATACGACCTGCATCTGCATCGCCTCAGCCGCGGCACGGTCTGGAACATTCCAGCCGTGCCGCGGCTGAGGGCACTACTCTCTTCGGTCGCCGGTCCGCTAGCGGACGGCCACCGCGCGCAGCCGGACCTCGGCGCGCCGCTCGGCGGCGGCGTCCTCCTCCGACTTCGCACGCTCCAGCGCGCGCTCGGCGCGCTGGGCGTCGATCTCGTCCGCAAGCTCGGCGATCTCCGCCAGCAGCGACAGCTTGTCGTCCGCGAAGGAGATGAAACCGCCGTGGACGGCGGCCACGACGGTGGCGCCCTCGCTCGTGCGGATGGTCACCGGGCCCGACTCCAGCACACCGAGAAGCGGCTGGTGACCGGGCATGACGCCGATGTCGCCGGAGGTGGTACGCGCGATGACCAGGGTGGCCTCGCCGGACCAGACACTCCGGTCCGCGGCGACCAGCTCGACGTGCAGCTCAGCAGCCAAGGGTGGGCTCCTCGGTTCACCACCCGGCGGTGCCGCCGGGTGTTGGGTCAAAGTCTAGTGGGGCGTCCGGCACCGAAGTGCCGGAGCCCGTCCCCGAGGGTGAATCCCGGGGATCCCGGGGTCGTCCCCCGGGGATTGCCGCTAGGGCGTGGGAGAGGGGCGGGAAGCGGTCCCGCCCCCCTCGGGCGAGCACGGGGCTCAGGAGACGCCGAGCTCCTTGGCGTTCTTCTTGAGGTCCTCGAGACCACCGCACATGAAGAACGCCTGCTCCGGGAAGTGGTCGAACTCGCCGTCGCAGATCGCGTTGAACGCGGCGATCGACTCGTCCAGCGGAACGTCCGAACCGTCCACACCGGTGAACTGCTTGGCGGCGTGGGTGTTCTGCGACAGGAAGCGCTCGACACGACGCGCACGGTGCACGACGAGCTTGTCCTCCTCGCTGAGCTCGTCGATACCGAGGATCGCGATGATGTCCTGGAGGTCCTTGTACTTCTGCAGGATGCCCTTGACGCGCATGGCGGCGTCGTAGTGGTCCTGCGCGATGTAGCGCGGGTCCAGGATCCGGGACGTGGAGTCCAGCGGGTCCACGGCCGGGTAGATGCCCTTCTCGGAGATCGGACGGGAGAGAACCGTCGTCGCGTCGAGGTGGGCGAAGGTGGTCGCCGGCGCCGGGTCGGTGAGGTCGTCGGCGGGGACGTAGATCGCCTGCATCGAGGTGATCGAGTGACCACGGGTCGAGGTGATGCGCTCCTGGAGGAGACCCATCTCGTCGGCCAGGTTCGGCTGGTAGCCCACCGCGGAGGGCATGCGGCCGAGCAGGGTCGACACCTCGGAACCGGCCTGGGTGAAGCGGAAGATGTTGTCGATGAAGAACAGCACGTCCTGCTTCTGCACATCGCGGAAGTACTCCGCCATGGTCAGACCGGCGAGGGCGACCCGGAGACGGGTGCCCGGCGGCTCGTCCATCTGGCCGAAGACGAGGGCGGTCTTGTCGAGAACGCCCGAGTCCTCCATCTCCGCGATGAGGTCGTTGCCCTCACGCGTACGCTCACCGACGCCGGCGAACACGGAAACACCCTCGTGCAGCTTCGCCACACGCATGATCATTTCCTGGATCAGAACGGTCTTGCCGACACCGGCGCCACCGAACAGACCGATCTTTCCACCCTTGACGTACGGGGTGAGAAGGTCGACGACCTTCAGGCCGGTCTCGAACATCTCGGTCTTCGACTCGAGCTGGTCGAACGCCGGGGCCTTGCGGTGGATGGACCAGCGCTCGCCGACCTCGGACTCGGCCTCGGGCTCGTTCAGGATCTGACCGAGGGTGTTGAACACGCGGCCCTTGGTGACGTCGCCGACCGGCACCGTGATGCCGTCGCCGGTGTCGACCACCGGGGCCTGGCGGACCAGACCGTCGGTGGGCTGCATGGAGATGGTGCGGACCATGCCGTCACCGAGGTGCTGCGCGACCTCCAGGGTCAGCGTCTTGGTGCCCTCGCCGGTCGAGTCCGGAACCTCGACGTTCAGCGCGTTGTAGATCTCCGGCATCGCGTCGACGGGGAACTCCACGTCGACGACCGGGCCGATGACCCGGGCGACGCGGCCCGTGGCAGCGGCGGTCTCAACAGAGGTCGTCATTACTTGTCACTCCCCGCGGTCGCGTCGGCCAGGGCTGCGGAGCCACCGACGATCTCGCTGATTTCCTGGGTGATTTCGGCCTGGCGGGCCGCGTTGGCAAGTCGGGTCAGGCTGGTGATCAGCTCGCCCGCGTTGTCGGTCGCCGACTTCATCGCGCGCCGCGTGGCGGCGTGCTTCGACGCCGACGACTGGAGCAGCGCGTTGTAGATGCGGCTCTCGACGTAGCGCGGCAGGAGGGCGTCCAGGACGTCCTCCGCCGACGGCTCGAAGTCGTACAGCGGACGGAGCGCGTCCGTCTCGCCGGCCTCCTTCGCCACCTCGTCGAGGCTGAGGGGCAGCAGCCGGGCCTCGACCGCCGTCTGCGTCATCATCGAGACGAACTCGGTGTAGACGATGTGGAGCTCGTCCACACCACCCTCGGCCGTGTCCTTCTCGATCGCCTCGATCAGCGGGGCGCCGATCTTCTTGGCGTCCGCGTACGTCGGCTCGTCCGTGAAGCCCGCCCACGTGTCGGCCAGCTTGCGCTCACGGAAGTTGAAGTGCGCGATGCCACGACGGCCGACGACGTAGATGTCGACCGCCTTGCCCTCGCCCTCCAGCCGCTTGATGAGCTGCTCCGCCGCCTTGATGGCGTTGGAGTTGAAGGCGCCGGCCAGACCGCGGTCGCTCGACAGGAGCAGAACCGCGGCGCGGGTCGGGTTCTCGGCCTCGGTGGTCAGCGGGTGCTTGTCGTTGGCGCCCGTGGCCACCGCGGTCACCGCGCGGGTGAGCTCGGTGGCGTACGGGGTCGACGACTGCACCTTGCGCTGAGCCTTGACGACGCGCGAGGCGGCGATCATCTCCATCGCCTTGGTGATCTTCTTCGTCGCGGTGACGGATTTGATGCGACGCTTGTAGACCCGGAGCTGCGCTCCCATGAGTCAGGTCCCTTCCGTCGTCACTTCGAGACGTTGACGGCGGCAGGAGCGGCAGCGTCCTCGCCGAGCAGCTTGCCGTCAGAGGTCTCGAACTGCTTCTTGAACTCCGCGATGGCGTCGGCCACGGCCGTCAGGGTGTCGTCCGACATCTTCTTGCCCTCGCGGATGGAGGTCATGAGGCCGGAGTGGTTCTGGCGGAGGTACGCCAGCATCTCGGCCTCGAAGCGACGGATGTCCGCCACCGGGACGTCGTCCATCTTGCCGGTGGTGCCGGCCCAGACGGAGACGACCTGGTTCTCGGTCGGCATCGGCTGGTACTGAGCCTGCTTGAGCAGCTCGACCATGCGCTGACCGCGCTCCAGCTGCGCCTTCGAGGCCGCGTCCAGGTCGGAACCGAAGGCGGCGAACGCCTCGAGCTCACGGAACTGGGCGAGGTCCACGCGGAGGCGGCCGGCGATCTGCTTCATGGCCGGGTGCTGGGCGGAGCCACCGACGCGGGAGACCGAGATACCGACGTTCAGGGCCGGGCGCTGGCCGGCGTTGAACAGGTCGGACTCCAGGAAGCACTGGCCGTCGGTGATGGAGATGACGTTGGTCGGGATGAACGCCGAGACGTCGTTGGCCTTGGTCTCGACGATCGGCAGACCGGTCATCGAGCCGGCGCCCAGCTCGTCCGAGAGCTTCGCGCAGCGCTCCAGCAGGCGGGAGTGCAGGTAGAAGACGTCACCCGGGTAGGCCTCGCGGCCCGGCGGGCGGCGCAGCAGCAGGGACACGGCGCGGTAGGCGTCGGCCTGCTTCGACAGGTCGTCGAAGACGATCAGGACGTGCTTGCCCTGGTACATCCAGTGCTGGCCGATGGCCGAGCCGGTGTACGGGGCGAGGTACTTGAAGCCGGCCGGGTCGGACGCCGGGGCGGCGACGATCGTCGTGTACTCGAGCGCGCCGGCCTCCTCCAGGGCGCCGCGCACGGACGCGATGGTGGAGCCCTTCTGGCCGACGGCGACGTAGATGCAGCGGACCTGCTTGTTCACGTCGCCCGAGCGCCAGTTGTCGCGCTGGTTGATGATCGTGTCGACGGCCAGGGCGGTCTTGCCGGTCTGGCGGTCGCCGATGATCAGCTGTCGCTGACCGCGGCCGACCGGAGTCATGGCGTCGACGGCCTTGTAGCCGGTCTCCATGGGCTCGTGGACCGACTTACGGGCCATGACGCCCGGGGCCTGCAGCTCGAGGGCGCGGCGGCCCTCGGTGGCGATCTCGCCGAGACCGTCGATCGGGTTGCCGAGCGGGTCGACGACGCGACCCAGGTATCCCTCGCCGACGCCGACGGAGAGGACCTCGCCGGTGCGCTGCACCGACTGCCCCTCCTCGATGCCGCTGAACTCGCCGAGGACGATCGCGCCGATCTCGCGCTCTTCGAGGTTCAGCGCGAGGCCGAGGGTGCCGTCCTCGAACTTCAGCAGCTCGTTCGCCATGGCCGAGGGAAGACCCTCGACCTTCGCGATGCCGTCGCCGGCCAGGCTGACCGTGCCGACCTCCTCGCGCGAGGCCGCGTCCGGCTGGTACGACTGGACGAAGGTCTCCAGTGCGTCCCGGATCTCCTCCGGCCGGATCGTGAGCTCCGCCATCTGGGTTCCCTGCTCTCCTTGTTGGGCCCGAAGTTTCTTAAGGGGTCTGGGGGCCGACCCCCAGGAATCTTCTGCAATCTCTGCACGGCCCAACCGGGCCGCTGTGATGCGTGTTGTGTTGCCGGCGGCTGCTGCCGTCAGCCGGCCAGCCGCCGCTTCGCCTCGCCGAGGCGCTCTGCGACCGTGCCGTCGATGACCTCGTCACCGACTCGCACCGAGATCCCGCCGAGGACCGCGGGGTCCACGTCCAGGTTCAGGTGCATCTCGCGGCCGTACAGCTTGGCGAGGACGCCACCGAGGCGCTGCTTCTGCTGGTCGGTCAGCGGGACCGCCGAGGTGACGACCGCGACCATCCGGTCCCGGCGCGCCGCGGCGAGCTTGGACAGGGACTCGAGTCCCGCTTCCAGGCTACGTCCCCGGGGCTGGGTCACCAGACGGACGACCAGACGCTCGGTGGTGCGGTGGGCCTTTCCGCCGAGCAGGCTGCGGAGCAGCTCGCCCTTGGCGGTGGCCGTGGCGGTCTTGTCCGTCAGCGCCGAGCGGAGCTCGGTGCTGGAGGACACGATCCGGCCGAACCGGAACAGCTCGTCCTCGACGGAGTCGAGGGCGCCCGCCTTCTGGGCCGCGGTGAGGTCGGCGGTGTTCGCCAGCTCCTCGACCGAGTCGACCAGGTCGCGGGAGCGCGACCAGCGGGACCGGACCATGCCGGAGACCAGATCGACGGTCTCCCCGCCCACCTGACCGTTCAGGAGTCGCTGCGCGAGCTCGGCCTTGGCCTCACCCGCCTGCGCGGGGTCGGTCAGGACCCGGCGCAGCGACACCTCGCGGTCGAGCAGGGCGGTGACTGCGGCCAGCTCGTCCGCAAGCTTCGTCGCGTCGACCGAGGTGTTGTCGGTCAGCGCGTCGAGGGACTCGCGGGCGGCGGCCAGTGCCTCACGGCTCGCTCCGTTCATCGGACGGCCTCAGCCTTCTCCTCGAGCTCGTCGAGGAAGCGGTCGATCGTGCGGCTCTGGAGGGCGGTGTCCTGGAGGGACTCGCCGACCAGCTTGCCGGCCAGGTCGCTGGCGAGCTTGCCGACGTCCTGGCGCAGGGAGGCGGCCGCGGCCTTGCGGTCGGCCTCGATCTGCGTGTGGCCGGCGGCGATGATCTCCTCGCGCTGGCGCTGGCCCTCCGCCTTCATCTCCTGGATGATCGCGGTGCCCTGCTCCGTCGCCTCCTGGCGGAGACGCGCGGCCTCGTGGCGGGCCTCGGCAAGCTGTGCCTTGTACTGCTCCAGCACACTCTGAGCCTCGATCTGGGCCGACTCGGCCTTCTCGATGCCACCCTCGATGGCCTCGCGGCGCTCGACCAGAACCTTGTTGATGTTCGGGAGGAGCTTCTTGGCGAGGAAGCCGAAGACGATGACGAAGGCGATCAGGCCGATGACGAGCTCGTCAAGATGCGGGAGGAGGGGGGGCATGGGCTCCCCCTCGGCCGCAAGAAGCAGAGCGTTCACATCAGTGCCTTCCGTGAAAATGTGGCTGTCGTCGTGAAGCAGGCTTAGTAGACGAAGCCCATGACGATGCCGATGAGGGCGAGCGCCTCACAGAAGGCGAAACCCATGATCTGGTTGGTGCGGATCAGGCCGGCCGCCTCGGGCTGGCGGGCGAGGGCCTGGGTGCCGTTACCGAAGATGATGCCGACGCCGACGCCGGGGCCGATCGCGGCGAGGCCGTAACCGATGGCGGCGACGTTGCCTTCGACAGCAGCAAGGGTCTGGAGAGCGGACATGCCGGTTCTTCCTTCTCTTTCAAGGACCCGGTGGGGGTTGGCCACCGGAGACTGCGGGGTGGGTGGTGGAGCTGGTCCGTGGCAGGGGGCTCAGTGGTGCTCGGAGAGCGCGCCCTGGACGTAGCTGCAGGCCAGGAGGACGAAGACGTACGCCTGGACGGCCTGGATGAAGAGCTCGAAGGCGGTCATCACGAGGACCATCACGAAGGACGTGCCCGCGTAGACGATGCCGATGCCGTTGAGCAGGTACCAGGAGGCCAGCGAGAACATCACGATCAGCAGGTGACCGGCGAACATGTTCGCGAACAGTCGGACCGCGTGCGTGAAGGGCCGGATGATCAGGTTCGAGAAGAACTCGAGGACGACGACCAGCGGCAGGATCGGGCCGAGGGACTTGTCCCAGCCGACGATGTTCTTCCAGCCGCCGACGAAGCCGTGCTTCTTGAAGGTCAGCGACACCCAGAGGACGTAGACGATCAGCGCGAGGGCCGCCGGGAAGGCGATCAGCGAGGTGACCGGGAACTGGGCGAGCGGGATGATCGACCAGAGGTTCATCATCCAGACGAGGAAGAACATCGACACCATGAAGGGGACGTACTTCTCGCCGTCCTTCTTGCCGATGATCTCGTAGACGATGCCGCGGCGCACGAAGTCGTAACCGGCCTCGCCGATCATCTGCATCTTGCCGGGGACCAGCTTCGGCTTGCGGAAGGCCGCCCAGAAGAAACCGACCACCACGACGGAGCTCAGCACCGCGAGCAGCATGGGCTTGGTCAGCTCGAAGCTGCCCCACGTCGCGATGGGCTCGTAGATGAACGTGTGCAGGCCCGGAGCCGGGAAGCCGCATCCGGTGAAGATGTGGCAATCCGGGTCGAAGGCAAGCGTCTGGTCAGCACTCACCGCGGGCTCCTTCAGCGTGGCGCATAGGTACGGCAACCTCGTTGTGTCGGCGCGGCACGCAGCCGCGGGTCGGCACTGGACTGGTCTTACGGATAAGGGGGCGGCGGTTCGGCATCGAGCCTCGCGCTGGGACAGGCGCCTCTTCGGATGCCCGCGCCCGCAGTGCCGCAGTTGGCACCGGACGATAGCAGGAAGCAGAACGCGTCTTTATACCGGCCCTACCCCTCACGGCTTTGAACCCGACTTCTCGGGCTCGACATACGCGATCTTGGCCTTCATGTAGGCACGGGCCTGGGCAGCCACCCACATCACGGTCGCCGCGAGCAGCGTGAAGGCGAAGGCCTTGAAGTCGAACACCGTGGTGCCCTTCAGCAAGGCCAGGAAGACGAAGAGAACCAGCAGCTGGGTCGTGTAGAGCAAGAGCCCCATGGCCTGGAACAGCTGCGGAAGCTTCTTTGCCGTCCGCTGGAGCACCAGCATCCCGATGCCCATGAAGAGGATCACGACCAGGGTGCCGAGCACGGCGCCGATCGCCCCCTTCCCGCCGGCGACGATCCCGCTGATGACCGTGGCGACGGCGCCGACGGCGGCAGTGGGTACGACGGCCGAGAGAAGAAGGCGTGCGTCGGTGGAAGGCATGGCGGTGTCTCCGCATTGCTGGGGGGCGATGGTGTCGTCAGGGACGAGCGTATGCCCGGTCCGAGGTGGGTCTCGGGGCCAACAGACCGTCGCACTACGGTCTTTCGGCACTGTCGCCGGGTCTCGTGAACCGTATCACAAACTATTTGAATAGGTCTTTACTCAGGGGTGTGCCAACTGTCACACATGAGGGCTACAACGCGCGGTTGTGCGGGACAGCGGGGCACCTTGTCTGGTAATGGGCGCCGCTGAGGCTTTCGGTGGCCGGCGCCGGCCACCGCGTCAACTCGGCGTTCCGGCCTTCCGCCGGTCGGTGAAGCGCGAACGGTGACCGATGGCCGTCGACCCGTGCAGCCCGGCCGGCACCGGGACCCGCTCGTCCGCCGCCGCCTCGTGCTGCGGCTCCGGCTCCGGTACGGGGGCGGGCTTGCGGCGCCGGTACCGCGGCGGGACCACGGCCTCCGCCCAGCGCGGCGCCCGCGGCGAGAAGCGCGGCAGCAGGAGCAGCACCAGCCCGACCGCGCTCAGCGCGGTGATGACCAGCACGATCCACATGGACGTCGAGTGCACCGAGTACGCGAGCGTGCCGAACGCGATCAGCGCCGACCAGAAGTACATGATCAGCACCGCCCGGCTGTGCGAGTGGCCGATCTCCAGGAGCCGGTGGTGCAGGTGGCCGCGGTCGGCGGCGAACGGCGACTGGCCCTTCCAGGTGCGCCGCACGATCGCGAGCACCAGGTCGGTCATCGGGATCGCGATGATGGTCAGCGGCAGGATCAGCGGGATGAAGACCGGCAGCGCCGCGTGGGTCGCCTCACGGGTCGAGCCCTCGAAGATCTTCAGGGTGTCGGGGTCCACCTGGCCGGTGATCGAGATGGCGGACGCGGCCAGGATCAGGCCGATCAGCATCGAGCCGGAGTCGCCCATGAAGATCCGCGCCGGGTGCATGTTGTGCGGCAGGAAGCCCAGGCACATGCCCATGAGGATCGCGGCGAAGAGGGTCGCGGGGGCCGCCGCCTCGATCGTGTAGCCGTACCAGAGCCGGTACGCGTACAGGAAGAAGGCGCCGGTGGCGATGCAGACCATGCCGGCGGCCAGGCCGTCGAGGCCGTCCACGAAGTTGACCGCGTTGATCGTGAGGACCACCAGGGCCACCGTCAGCAGCGTGCCCTGCCACTGGGTGAGCGCGACCGTGCCGACGCCGGGGATCGGCAGCCACAGGATCGTCAGACCCTGCGCCACCATCACGCCGGCCGAGATCATCTGGGCACCCAGCTTGATCAGCGCGTCCAGCTCGAACTTGTCGTCCAGGACACCGATCAGCCAGATCAGCGCGGCGCCGGAGAGCAGCGCCCGCGGCTCGTTCGACTGGTCGAAGACGCTGTTGAGGTTCTGGAGGTGGTCGGCGACGAGCAGGCCCGCGCACAGCCCGAAGAACATGGCGATGCCACCGAGCCGCGGAGTCGGTTCTCGGTGCACGTCCCGCGCGCGGATCTCCGGCATCGCGCCGGTCGCGATGGCGAACTTCCGCACCGGACCGGTCAGCAGATAGGTCACCGCGGCCGTGACACAGAGCGTCAGCAGGTAATCACGCACGGGCTGTCCCCACAGGAATCGCTGGCCATCTCAGCCCCACACCCTAGCCGTGCCGTCCATGTGGTTGGAGACACCAGGGGCCGCCGAACGGTTGCGGACGCCCGGCGGCCGTCTTCCGCTCACCGTCCATACGGGGGAAATCTCCTGGTCAGCTCCCGTACCTCGGCCCGTACCCGCGCCGTCTCCTCCGGTTCGTCGCGCAGCGCCGCGGTGAACAGCGCGGCGATCCTCGCCATCTCCGGGGTGCCCATCCCCTGGGTGGTGACCGCCGCGGTGCCGAGCCGGATCCCGCGCCGGTCCCCGTACGGGAGCGCGCAGGTGTCCAGGACGACGCCGGCGGCGGAGAGCCGGGCGCGGGCGGTCCGGCCGTCGGTGCCGAGCGGGGCGGGGTCGGCGGCGATGAGGTGGGTGTCGGTGCCGCCGGTGCTCAGCGCGAAGCCCTCGGCGGCGAGCGCCCCGGCCAGCACGCGCGCGTGCTCGACCACCCGATGGGCGTACGCGGTGAACGCCGGAGTGGACGCCTCCCCCAGGGCCACCGCCTTCGCCGCGATGGTGTGCATCTGGGCGCCGCCCTGGGTGAACGGGAAGACCGCCCGGTCCACCCGCTCGGCCAGCTCCGCCGTGCACAGCAGCATCCCGCCGCGCGGACCGCGCAGCACCTTGTGGGTGGTGGCGCAGACGACGTCCGCGTACGGCACCGGGTTCGGCGCCGCTCCCCCGGCGACCAGTCCGATCGGGTGCGCGGCGTCGGCGATCAGATAGGCGCCGACCTCGTCCGCGACGGCCCGGAACAGCGCGTAGTCGGGGTGGCGGGGGTACGAGATCGAGCCGCACACGATCGCCTTCGGCCGGTGGTGGCGGGCGAGCGCGGCGAGCTGCTCGTAGTCGATGAGCCCGGTCTCGGCGTCGAGGCCGTACGGGACGAAGTCGAACCAGCGGCCCGAGAAGTTCGCCGGCGATCCGTGCGTGAGGTGCCCGCCCTGGTCCAGACCGAGGGCGAGGACCGTGTCACCGGGCCTGAGAAGGGCTGCGTACGCCGCCAGGACGGCCGCGGAGCCCGAGTGGGGCTGGAGGTTCGCGTGATCCGCTCCGAAGAGCGCGGTGGCCCGTTCCACGGCGATCCGCTCGGCGGCGTCGGCGTACGCGCAGCCGCCGTGGTGGCGGGCGCCGGGGTACCCCTCGGCGTACTTGTTCGCGAGCGGCGACCCCAGCGTCGCCAGCACCGCCGGCGACGTGAAGTTCTCCGCCGCGATCAGCTGCAGCGTCTCGGCCTGCCGCCGCCCCTCCCCGGCCAGCACGTCGGCGATCTCCGGATCCTGCCGCCGCAGGACGTCGAGGACCTCTTCGGGGGGCGCGCTGACCGACATGGCTGACTCCGTGCCTGGAGGGACGTAGCACCAATGTAGGCGCGCCCCCCGCACCCCGCCCCCGGAACGCCCGCCCCTCAGCGGCGGGTCGGGACGCCTGTCAGGGCGGTGACGACCGGGTCCAGGGCCTCCTGGATTTCGTCGCCGATGGAGCGGAAGACGGTGATGGGGGCGCCGTACGGGTCGTTGACCTCGTCCGCTTCGGCGGAGGGGGCCAGGAGCCAGCCGCGGAGCGCGGCGGCGGCGCGGACCAGGGCGCGGGCGCGTCCGACCACGCCGTCGCGCGGGTCCGGGAGGGTGGCGGGGTCGATGGCGCGGACCAGCCGGGTGAACTCCTTCAGGGTGAAGGTGCGCAGGCCGGCCGAGTGGCCCATCGAGATGACCTGCGCGCGGTGGTCGCGGGTCGCGGTGAGGACGAGGTCGGCGCGGATGACGTGCTCGTCGAGCAGCTCGCGCCCGACGAAGCCGCTGTGGTCGGCGCCGAAGTCGGCGAGGACCAGCTCCGCGTTGGTCTCCATGGGCGCGCCCTCGTGCCCCCAGGTGCCGGCGCTCTCCACGATGAGGCCCGTGCCGAGCCCGTCGCCGAGCCGCTGGCCCAGGGCGTGGCGGGTCAGCCGCTCGGTGATCGGCGAGCGGCAGACGTTGCCGGTGCTGACGTGGAGGATGCGGAAGGTGCCCTCGTGCTGCTCGTACCCCGCTATGCCACGCCCCTCAGGGGCGGTCAACTGGCCACCTCGAGGTCGGGTACGACCTTCCGGAGCTCCTCCGGTGACAGCGCGCCCTCGCGCAGCAGCACCGGGACCTTGCCCGTGACGTCGACGATGGAGGAGGGGACGATGCCCGGGGTCGGGCCGCCGTCGAGGTAGACGGAGACCGCGTCGCCGAGCATCTGCTGGGCGGCGTCGCAGTCCTCCGGCGCGGGGTGCCCGGCGGCGTTCGCCGAGGTGACGGCCATCGGGCCGACCTCGGTGAGCAGCTCGATGGCGACCGGGTGCAGCGGCATCCGGATGGCGACGGTGCCGCGGCTGTCGCCGAGGTCCCACATGAGGGACGGCTGGTGCCGGGCGACCAGGGTCAGCGGGCCGGGCCAGAACGCGTCGACGAGCTCCCACGCCTGCTCGGAGAAGTCGGTGACCAGCCCGTGCAGGGTGTTCGGGGAGCCGATGAGGACGGGCAGGGGCATGCCGCGGCCGCGGCCCTTCGCGGCGGCGAGGTCGGCGACGGCCTCGCCGGAGAAGGCGTCCGCGCCGAGCCCGTACACGGTGTCGGTGGGGAGCACGACGAGTTCGCCGCGGCGGACGGCCGACGCGGCTTCGCGCAGGCCGGTCGCGCGGTCGGTCGCCTCGTTGCAGTCGTATCGGCGTGCCATCAGTCGCGCTCCTCCTTCGTGGTGGTGCGGTGCCGGCTCATGGCATCGCCTTGCGGGCGGTCGCGAAGCGCGGCCGGTTGTTGAGGTCGGGGTGGTCGGCGGCGTCCGACCAGCCGGCCTCCTCGTTGAAGATCCACGGCACCTGGCCGCCCTGGGTGTCGGCGTGCTCGATGACGACGAGGCCGCCGGGGCGGAGCAGCCGGTGGGCGGTGCGCTCGATGCCGCGGATGGTGTCGAGGCCGTCCTCGCCGGAGAACAGCGCCATCTCGGGGTCGTGGTCGCGGGCCTCGGGGGCGACGTACTCCCACTCGGTGAGGGGGATGTACGGCGGGTTGGAGATGACCAGGTCGACCTGGCCGTTCAGCTCCGGGAGCGCGGTGAGCGCGTCGCCCTGGTGGACGGTGACGCGGGAGCCCTCGGCGTTCTTCCGGGTCCAGACGAGCGCGTCCTCGGACAGCTCGACGGCGTGGACGCGGGAGCGCGGCACCTCCTGGGCCATGGCGAGGGCGATGGCGCCGGAGCCGGTGCAGAGGTCGACGATGAGCGGTTCGACGACGTCCATGGCGCGGACGGCGTCTATGGCCCAGCCGACCACGGACTCGGTCTCCGGGCGGGGCACGAAGACGCCGGGGCCGACCTGGAGCTCCAGGTAGCGGAAGAACGCCCGGCCGGTGATGTGCTGGAGGGGTTCGCGGGCCTCGCGGCGGGCGACGGCCTCCCAGTAGCGGGCGTCGAAGTCGGCGTCCTTGACGTTGTGCAGCTCCCCCCGCTTGACGCCGTGCACGAACGCGGCGAGTTCCTCGGCGTCGAAGCGCGGTGAGGGAACGCCGGCGTCGGCCAGCCGCTGGGTGGCCTGGGCCACCTCGGCGAGCAGCAGGTTCACGCGGTCCTCCGTGGTGCGGGGTGGGGCTGGGGAACGGCCTTGCTCAGGTCGCGGCGAGCTTCGCCGCCGAGTCGGCGTCGACGCACGCCTGGATGACGGCGTCGAGCTCGCCGTCGAGGACCTGGTCGAGGTTGTACGCCTTGAAGCCGACGCGGTGGTCGGAGATGCGGTTCTCCGGGAAGTTGTACGTGCGGATCTTCTCGGAGCGGTCGACCGTGCGAACCTGGCTGCGGCGGGCGTCGGCGGCCTCGGCCTCGGCCTTCTCCTGGGCGGCGGCGAGGAGCCGGGAGCGCAGGATGCGCATGGCCTGCTCCTTGTTCTGGAGCTGGCTCTTCTCGTTCTGGCAGGAGGCGACGATGCCGGTCGGCAGGTGGGTGATGCGGACCGCGGAGTCGGTGGTGTTGACCGACTGGCCACCGGGGCCGGAGGAGCGGTAGACGTCGATGCGCAGGTCGTTGGCGTGGATCTCGACGTCGACCTCCTCGGCCTCGGGGGTGACGAGCACGCCGGCGGCGGAGGTGTGGATGCGGCCCTGCGACTCGGTGGCGGGCACGCGCTGCACGCGGTGGACGCCGCCCTCGTACTTGAGGCGGGCCCAGACGCCCTGGCCGGGCTCGGTGGCGCCCTGGCCGCCCTTGGTCTTCACGGCGACCTGGACGTCCTTGTAGCCGCCGAGCTCGGACTCGGTGGCGTCGATGATCTCGGTCTTCCAGCCGACGCGCTCGGCGTAGCGGAGGTACATGCGGAGCAGGTCCCCGGCGAAGAGGGCGGACTCGTCGCCGCCGGCGCCGGCCTTGATCTCCAGGATGACGTCCTTGTCGTCGCTGGGGTCGCGCGGGACCAGCAGGAGGCGGAGCTTCTCGGTGAGCTCGTCGCGCTGCTTCTCCAGCTCCTTGACCTCGGCGGCGAAGTCGGGGTCGTCGTGCGCGAACTCGCGCGCGGTCTCGATGTCCTCCCCGGTCTGCTTCCAGGAGCGGTACGTGCCGACGATCGGGGTCAGCTCGGCGTAGCGCTTGTTCAGCTTGCGCGCGTTGGCCTGGTCGGCGTGGACCGACGGGTCGGCGAGCTTCTTCTCGAGGTCGGCGTGCTCGCCGACCAGTTCCTCGACCGCCTCGAACATCTTCGGGCTCCTGGTTTCGTCAGTTGCTACGGGGACGCCAAAGCGCCGGTCCCGGCCGCCCCGCTCGGGGGCGGCCGGTGACCGGCGCGGGGGCTCGCTACTTCTTGGAGCCGGCGGCCTTGCCGAAGCGGGCCTCGAAGCGGGCGACGCGGCCACCCGTGTCGAGGATCTTCTGCTTGCCCGTGTAGAACGGGTGGCACTCGGAGCAGACCTCGGCACGGATGGTGCCCTCGGTCAGGGTGCTGCGGGTGGTGAACGACGCGCCACAGGTGCAGCTGACCTGGGTCTCGACGTACTCGGGGTGGATCTCGCGCTTCAAGGGTGTCTCCTAGTTCCGGGAGGGCACCGGGTCGTCGCCGCGGGTTGCGGCGGACGTGAACCGGGGCCGACGTACCAGTCTGCCAGGACCGGCCGCATCTCCCCAAACCGGGGTGGCGGCGCCGGTATTCCCGGGGGCCGGCGGGGTCAGCGGATGACGCCCTCGGCCTTGCCGGTGGCGGTGTCCTTCGTCGCCGCCGCGGGGATCGGGCGGTCGGCGGCGAGGGCCTTCCAGACCTGCTGGGCCTTCTCCTCGACGGGGACGACCCGGTTGGGGTCGGCGGGGTCGTACCGGACGGGGAGGGTCACCATGTGCACGTTCCCGGCGGAGAGGCCGGTGAGGCCCTGGGCGAAGCCCATCAGCTCCTGGACGGAGTCGAGCTCGGAGTCGGTGGTGATCGCCTTGGTGGCGGCGTCGGCGACGTCCAGGAGCTTCTTCGGGTTCGTCCCGAGGCCGAGGCCCTTGACCTGGTCGATGAACGCCTTCATGAACGCCTGCTGGAGCTGGATGCGGCCGAGGTCGCTGCCGTCGCCGACGCTCTTGCGGGTGCGGACGAGGCCGAGGGACTGCTCGCCGTCGAGGGTGTGGGTGCCGGGCTCCAGGTCGAGGTGGCTCTTGGCGTCCTTGATGGGCCGGGTGGTGGTGATCTCGACGCCGCCGAGGGTGTCGATGAGCTTCGTGAAGCCGGTGAAGTCGACCTCGACGTAGTGGTCCATGCGGATGCCGGACATCGCCTCGACGGTCTTGACGGCGCAGGCGGGGCCGCCGACCTCGTACGCGGTGTTGAACATGGCGCGGCTCTCGCCGGGGGCCTCGGCGCCCTGCGGGGTGGTGCAGGCGGGGCGGTCGACGAGGGTGTCGCGCGGGATGGAGACGACGCTCGCCTTCCGGTGGCCCTCGGAGACGTGGACGACCATCGCGGTGTCGGAGCGGGCGCCGCCCTCGTCCTTGCCGTAGGCGCCGTTGTCCCCGGAGCGGGAGTCGGAGCCGAGGACGAGGATGTCCAGCGAGCCGTTGTCGACGTTCTTGGGGCGGTCGGTGCCCAGCTGGGCGTTGATGTCGACGCTCTGGATGTTCCCGTCGAGCTGGAGGAACACGTAGCCGAGTCCGGCGCCGGCCAGGACGAGCACGGCGAAGGCGCCGGACACGGCTATGCCGGCGCGGCGGCGTTTGGCGGACGGTTTGCGGCGGCGTCCGGTGGCGCCTCCGCGTGCGCGCCCGCTCGGTGTCTGCTCGGTCATCGTCTTCCCTCGGGCCTATGGTTCACCTTTTGTGACGGCGAAGCACCCGAAAGGGTTGCATACGGACCTGTGAGGTTTCGCTGCGCGAGCCTCCCGCAACGCGCCGTGCCCGCCACTCGGTGAGTGGCGGGCACGGTGTTCGCGCAGGTCACGAACGGATCACGGCCTCGGAGCCGGTCTCCGCGATGTGACGCGGGTCTCCCCGGCGACGTCAGTCGTTGTTGCCGCCCGGCGTCGTCTTCTGGATCTGCAGCAGGAACTCGCCGTTCGACTTCGTCTGCTTGAGCTTGTCCAGGAGCAGCTCGATGGCCTGCTGCTGGTCGAGCGCGTGCAGGACGCGGCGGAGCTTCCACGTGACGGCGAGCTCGTCGCTGCCGAGGAGGATCTCCTCCTTGCGGGTGCCCGAGGCGTCGACGTCGACGGCCGGGAAGATCCGCTTGTCGGCGAGCTTCCGGTCGAGCTTGAGCTCCATGTTGCCGGTGCCCTTGAACTCCTCGAAGATCACCTCGTCCATCCGCGAGCCCGTGTCGACCAGCGCGGTGGCCAGGATGGTCAGCGAGCCGCCGTCCTCGATGTTGCGCGCGGCACCGAAGAAGCGCTTCGGCGGGTAGAGCGCGGTCGAGTCGACACCACCGGACAGGATGCGGCCGGAGGCGGGCGCCGCGAGGTTGTACGCGCGGCCCAGGCGGGTGATGGAGTCCAGCAGGACGACCACGTCGTGACCCAGCTCGACGAGGCGCTTGGCGCGCTCGATGGCCAGCTCGGCGACGGTGGTGTGGTCCTCGGCCGGGCGGTCGAAGGTCGAGGAGATGACCTCGCCCTTGACCGACCGCTGCATGTCGGTGACCTCTTCCGGACGCTCATCGACCAGGACGACCATCAGGTGGCACTCGGGGTTGTTGTGGGTGATCGCGTTGGCGATCGCCTGCATGATCATGGTCTTGCCGGTCTTCGGCGGGGCCACGATCAGACCGCGCTGGCCCTTGCCGATCGGCGACACGAGGTCGATGATCCGCGTGGTCACCACGCCCGGGTCGGTCTCCAGGCGGAGCCGGTCCTGCGGGTAGAGCGGCGTCAGCTTGTTGAACTCGGGGCGGCCGCGGCCGGAGTCCGGCGCCATGCCGTTGACCGAGTCCAGGCGGACCAGCGCGTTGAACTTCTCGCGGCGCTCGCCCTCCTTCGGCTGGCGGACCGCGCCGGTGAGGTGGTCGCCCTTGCGCAGGCCGCTCTTGCGGACCTGGGCGAGGGAGACGTACACGTCGTTCGGGCCGGGCAGGTAGCCGGAGGTCCGGATGAACGCGTAGTTGTCGAGGATGTCGAGGATGCCCGCGACGGGGATCAGGACGTCGTCCTCGGAGACCTGCGGCTCGCCGGCGGCGAACTCGTCGCGCCCGCGACGGCCGCGGCGGTCGCGGTAGCGCCCGCGACGCCCGCGCCGGCCGCCCTCGAAGTCGTCGTCGTCCTGGAAGCCGCCGCCGCCCTGCTGGCCCTGGCCCTGACCCTGCTGCTGGCCCTGGCCCTGGCCCTGGCCCTGGCGCTGCTGGTCCTTGCGCTGGCCGCCGCCCTGCTGCTGGTCGTCGCCCTTGCCGCGCTCGCGCTGGCGGTCGCGGCGGTCCCGGCGGTCCCGGCGGCTGCGGCCCTCGGCGGTGTCGGCGGCGGACTCGGCGCGGTCGCCCTGCGCCTCGCCCTTGGCCTCGGTACGCGTCTCGGTCTTCACGGCCTGCGCGGCCTCGGCGCCCTCCGGCGAACCGGCGGGGGCGGTGGCCCGGCGGCGGCGGCGCTCGCCGGCCGGCTGCTCGTCGCCCTGCTCGGCGGTGCTCGGCTTCGACGGCTGGCCCGGAATGTCGATCTGCTGCTGGGCGGGGGCCTGCTCGGCCTGCTCCGCCTTCGGCTCGGCGGCCTCGGCGGTCTCGCCCGTGCGGGCCTTGGAAGTGGCGCGGCGCTTCGGCTTGGCCTCGGCGGCGGCGTCGGTCTTGGCGGGGGCGGCGCTGCCTGCCCCGGCCTGCGCCTCCTTGATGACCTCGATCAGCTGGCTCTTGCGCATCCGCGCGGTGCCCCTGATGCCGAGGCCGGACGCGACCTGCTGCAGCTCGGCCAGGACCATGCCCTCGAGGCCGGTGCCGGAGCGGCGGCGCCGTGCGGTGCCGCCACTGGCAGCACCTGCGGCGGGCGCGGCGGCGTCGACGGTGTCGTCGGCAGTCACGCCCATCAGATCGGTGGTGTCGCTCACGAAGGGTCCTTCCCTGGAGCGGACGTCGGCCCTGTGGCTCGGCGACCGGTTGTGCTGTCCGGCAGCGGTCCTGGTTGGCGGACCGTGTCCGGGGCGGTGGTCCCGCCGGAATGCGGCGAGAGGAGAGAAAACGTGCTGTGTCCGGCCCGAGCGCCCCCTGCTCGGCCCTCGCGGGTGGGAGCGAGGGGTGTCGTGCCGGTTCCGGAGCGTGCTCGAAACTGCTCAGGCAGGCTGCTCAGGCAGTTGGGGAGGAGGCTCCCGGAAGAATGGGTGGTCCCTGAGGGGACACTCCGCACCGCTCCACAAAGAGGTCGGGTGCAGACTTGAGGTTAACACTACCGGCTCCAACAAACATTCCCCCTCTCACTCACCGGCAATCGCGTGTTCGGAACGCTGCCCGGCGTCCCGTACGGCGTCCGCCGCCGCGCCGTCAGGGCGCCAGCGGCAGCACGCTCGCTCCGGACGCGTCGAGGTCGAGCCGGTTGGCGGCCCAGCCCTCGCCCGCGAGCAGGGCGACCTTGTCGGCCGTCCCGTTGTCGGCCAGCGCGAGGACCGTCGGGCCCGCGCCGGAGATGACCGCGGGCACTCCGTCGGCCCGCAGCCGGTTCACCAGGGCGACGCTCTCCGGCATCGCGGGGGCCCGGTACTCCTGGTGCAGCCGGTCCTCGGTGGCCGCCAGCAGCAGCTCGGGGCGGCGGGTCAGGGCCTCGACGAGGAGGGCGGCGCGGCCGGCGTTGGCGGCGGCGTCCACGTGCGGGACGGTGCGCGGCAGCAGGCCCCGGGCGGTCTCGGTGAGGACCGGCTTCCCGGGCACGAAAACCACCGGAACGATGGAATCCGAGGGGTCCATCCTGATCGCCCGCGCGGCGCCGGCCTCGGTCCACGCGAGGGTGAAGCCGCCGAGCAGACAGGCGGCGACGTTGTCGGGGTGGCCCTCGATCTCGGTGGCCAGCTCCAGCAGGGCGGCCTCGTCGAGCTTGGCGTCGCCGCCTATGGTCACGGCGCGGGCGGCGACGATGCCGGCGCAGATGGCGGCGGAGGAGGAGCCGAGGCCGCGGCCGTGCGGGATGCGGTTGGCGCAGACGACCTCCAGGCCGCGCGGCTGCCCGCCGAGCAGGTCGAAGGCCGTGCGCAGGGAGCGTACGAGCAGGTGCTTCTCGTCGCGCGGGAGCGTGTCGGCGCCCTCTCCGGCGATGTCGATGTGCAGCCCGGAGTCGGCGACCCGGACGACGACGTCGTCGTAGAGGCCCAGCGACAGGCCGAAGGCGTCGAAGCCCGGGCCGAGGTTGGCGCTGGTGGCGGGGACGCGCACCCGTACGGCGGCGGCGCGGAACGCGGGACCGGCCATCGCTCGATGACTCTCCTTGACTGCGGCAACGGGGTGTTCAAGAGAAGTGCTGGGGAACCCGGGGGGCCGTTTCGGCCGTTCGGTCGCGAGCGGGCGACCACGGCGACGGCACCGCGCCTGCGCGCCGGGGCGGGTTCGGTACAGCCTATCGAAGGAAGGTTCTGTGGCGACATAGGGCGCACGGGAGGCGCACGATGCGTGTCGCGCGCCAACCTGTGCGCCTATGTACGTTCCTGATCGGGTTTCGACCAGAGCCTTCACCCGGTCGGGGGAGTTTCCGCTCGTTCCCGAGCATCCGCTCCCCCGTCCGGGGCATCGGGATCAGGCCAGTCCGAGCCGCTCGGCGGCCGCGGCGGCGTCCACCGGGACGGTGACCGGCTGCGGGGCGCCGGCGACGGCCCAGTCGGGGTCCTTCAGACCGTTCCCGGTCACGGTGCAGACGATCCGCTGGCCCGGGTCGACCTTGCCCTGCTCGGCGGCCTTCAGCAGACCGGCGACCGAGGCGGCCGACGCCGGCTCCACGAAGACGCCCTCCTGCGCGGCCAACAGACGGTAGGCGCGCAGGATCTCACGGTCCGTCACCTCGTCGATGAAGCCGCCCGACTCGTCGCGCGCGGCGATCGCGTACTGCCACGAGGCCGGGTTGCCGATGCGGATCGCGGTCGCGATGGTGGAGGGGTCCTTGACGACCTCGCCGCGCACCAGCGGCGCCGAACCGGACGCCTGGAAGCCCCACATGCGCGGCCGGCGGGTGGCGAGCCCGTCCTCGGCGTACTCGCGGTACCCCTTCCAGTACGCGGTGATGTTGCCCGCGTTGCCCACCGGCAGGACGTGGATGTCGGGGGCGTCGCCCAGCATGTCCACGATCTCGAACGCGGCGGTCTTCTGGCCCTCGATGCGGACCGGGTTGACCGAATTGACCAGCGCCACCGGGTAGTTCTCGGAGAGCGCGCGGGCCAGCGTCAGGCAGTCGTCGAAGTTGCCGTCGACCTGGAGGATCTTCGCGCCGTGCACGAGGGCCTGGCCCATCTTGCCGAGCGCGATCTTGCCCTGCGGCACCAGCACCGCCGAGACCATCCCGGCGCGCACCGCGTACGCGGCGGCGGAGGCGGAGGTGTTGCCGGTGGAGGCGCAGATGACCGCCTTGGCACCCTCCTCCTTGGCGCGGGTGATGGCCATGGTCATGCCGCGGTCCTTGAAGGACCCGGTGGGGTTGGCGCCCTCGACCTTGAGGTGCACCTCGCAGCCCGTGCGCTCGGAGAGGACCTGGGCCGGGACGAGCGGCGTGCCGCCCTCACGGAGCGTGACGACCGGCGTCGTGTCCGTGACCGGAAGGCGGTCCCGGTACTCCTCGATGATGCCGCGCCACTGGTGGGTGCCCTGCTTGGTCATGGGTCCTTACTCCCCTTCAACACGCATGATGCTGGCGACACCGCGCACGGTGTCGAGCTTGCGCAGCGCCTCGACCGTCCCGGAGAGGGCGGCGTCGGCGGCGCGGTGGGTGACGACGACGAGGGACGCCTCGCCGTCCTTGCCCTGCTGGCGCACGGTATCGATCGATACGCCGTGCTCGGCGAAGACCGTCGCGACCTGGGCGAGGACGCCCGGCTTGTCGGCCACGTCGAGGCTGATGTGGTACCGCGTCACCACGTCGCCCATGGGGCTCACGGGCAGCTGGGTGTACGCGGACTCGCCGGGGCCCGTCGCCTCGTTGAGACGGTTGCGGCAGACGGCGACGACGTCGCCGAGGACGGCCGAGGCTGTCGGCGAGCCGCCGGCGCCGGGGCCGTAGAACATGAGCCGGCCGGCGGCCTCCGCCTCGACGAAGACCGCGTTGTACGCCTCGCGGACGGAGGCCAGCGGGTGGCTCAGCGGGATCATCGCGGGGTGCACGCGCGCGGTGACGGACTCGCCGTCGGCGGCCCGCTCGCAGATCGCGAGCAGCTTGATGGTGCAGCCCATCTCCTTCGCGGAGGCGAAGTCGGCGGCGGTGACCTCGGTCATGCCCTCGCGGTACACGTCGTCGAGGCGCACGCGCGTGTGGAAGGCGATCCCGGCGAGGATGGCGGCCTTGGCGGCGGCGTCGAAGCCCTCGACGTCGGCGGTCGGGTCGGCCTCGGCGTATCCGAGCGCGGTGGCCTCGTCCAGGGCCTCCTGGTAGCCGGCGCCGGTCGAGTCCATCTTGTCGAGGATGAAGTTCGTGGTGCCGTTGACGATGCCCATGACCCGGTTGATCTTGTCGCCGGCGAGGGACTCGCGGAGCGGGCGGATCAGCGGGATGGCGCCGGCGACGGCGGCCTCGTAGTAGAGGTCCTGCCCGTGCTGCCCGGCGGCGGCGTAGAGGGTCGCGCCGTCCTGGGCGAGCAGCGCCTTGTTGGCGGAGACCACGGAGGCGCCGTGCTCGAAGGCGGTGGTGATGAGGGTGCGGGCCGGCTCGATCCCGCCGATGACCTCGACGACGACGTCGATGTCGCCGCGTTTGACCAGGGCGGTCGCGTCGGTGGTGATCAGGGCGGGGTCGACGCCGCCGCGGACCTTGTCGGGCCGGCGGACGGCGACGCCGGCGAGCTCGATCGGCGCGCCGATGCGCGCGGCGAGGTCGTCGGCGTGCGTCGTCATGATGCGCGCCACCTCGGAGCCGACAACTCCACAGCCCAGCAGCGCCACCTTCAGCGGACGCGTACGCATCATCCGACCTCGTCTCTCGTACTTCTGCTTCGTATCTCTACGGTTCTTGCGGTTACTGCCGGTATTGCGGTTCGTGCGGCCCTTGCGGTTCACACGGGGGTGAGGACAAGTCTCACTCACCGGACGGACAATTCCGCCGCCGGTCCGGATCGTGAGACATCGATTCCACCACCCGACTATTTCATCAGCCGACGTCGAGACGCAGGAGATCTTCCTCCGTCTCGCGCCGGACGATGACCTTTGCTTCGCCGTCGCGGACCGCCACCACGGGCGGCCGGAGGGCGTGGTTGTAGTTGCTCGCCATGGAGCGGCAGTAGGCGCCGGTGGCGGGCACGGCGATCAGGTCGCCGGGGGCCAGGTCGGCGGGGAGGAAGGCGTCGCGGACGACGATGTCGCCGCTCTCGCAGTGCTTGCCGACGACCCGGGAGAGCATCGGCTCGGCGTCGCTGACGCGGGAGACGAGGCTGACGCTGTACTCGGCGTCGTACAGGGCGGTGCGGATGTTGTCCGACATGCCGCCGTCCACGCTCACGTACGTGCGCAGCCCGTCGAGCGGCTTGATCGTGCCGACCCGGTACAGCGTGAACGCGGTCGGTCCGACGATGGCCCGGCCCGGCTCCACGGAGATCCGCGGCGTCCGCAGCCCGGCGGACTCGCACTCGCGCGTCACGATCTCGCTGAGCGCCTTGGCGATCTCGTGCGGCTCGCGCGGGTCGTCCTCGGAGGTGTACGCGATGCCGAGGCCGCCGCCGAGGTCGATCTCGGGCAGCTCGACGCCGTGCTCGTCGCGCACCTCGGCGAGGAGCTGGACGACGCGGCGGGCGGACACCTCGAAGCCGGCCATGTCGAAGATCTGGGAGCCGATGTGCGAGTGGATGCCGATGAGCTCCAGGCCGTCGAGCTTCAGCGCCCGGCGGACGGCCTCGGCGGCCTGCCCGCCGGCGAGCGCGATGCCGAACTTCTGGTCCTCGTGGGCGGTGGCGATGAACTCGTGGGTGTGCGCCTCCACGCCCACGGTGACGCGGATCTGCACGCGCTGCCGCTTGCCGAGGGACTGGGCGATATGCGCGACCCGGACGATCTCCTGGAAGGAGTCGAGGACGATCCGGCCGACGCCGGCCTCGACGGCCCGCCGGATCTCGTCCTCGCTCTTGTTGTTGCCGTGGAAGGCGATCCGCTCGGCGGGCATCCCGGCGGACAGCGCGGTGGCGAGCTCGCCGCCGGAGCAGACGTCGAGGTTGAGCCCCTCCTCGTGCAGCCAGCGGACGACGGCGCGGGAGAGGAACGCCTTGCCGGCGTAGAACACGTCGGCGTCCGGGCCGAAGGCGTCGGCCCACGCGCGGCAGCGGGTGCGGAAGTCGGTCTCGTCCAGGAAGTAGGCGGGGGTCCCGAACTCCTCGGCGAGGTCGGTGACGCGCAGTCCGCCGACGGTCGCGACGCCCTGCTCGTCCCGGGCGACGGTCCGCGCCCACACCTTGGGGTCGAGCGTGTTCAGGTCGGCGGGCGGCGCGGTGTAGTGGCCCTCGGGGAGGACGTCGGCGTGGCGGGGGCCGGCGGGGTGGGCGGAACGGCTCATGTCTGGTCTGCTCTTTCAGATCCGGTCGGGTGCGCTGATGCCGAGCACGGAGAGGCCGCCGGCGAGCACCGTCCCGGCGGCTTCGGCGAGCGCCAGCCGGGAGCGGTGGGCGGCCGAGGGTTTCTCGTCGCCGAGCGGCAGGACGGTGTGCTGGAAGCCGAGCAGCGCGTCGGCGACGGCTTCGAGGTGCCGGGCGACCCGGTCGGGGGCGCGGTGGCGGGCGGCGGCGAGGAGGACGTCGGGGTGGTCGCGGAGCAGCCCGGGCAGCGGGTCGTGGACCTCGGTCTCGTACGAGGGGAGGACGTCGAGCTGCCGGCCGTTGACGAGGAGCCGCCGGACGCGGGAGTGGGCGTACTGGACGCGGAACAGCGCGTTGCGCTCGTGCCGTACGAGCAGCGGGGGCCCGTCGAGGGGCCGGTCGTGCGGGGCGGCCCGCAGCAGCCGCCAGCGGGCGGCGTCGCTCCCGAGCCGCGCGGTCTCGTCGGCTCCGGGGTGCACGTACGGCCGCTCCCCGCCGGACGCGACGCCGGCGTCGGCGCCCTGCCCGCGCAGCAGTCCGGTCACACACGCGACGACGAGGGCGGCGCGCGCCTCGGCGGGCGGCTCGAACCGTACGACCTCCCCGGCGAGCGCGTCCCCCCGTCCGTATCCGGTTCCGGCGGCGCGCACGGCCCGGACGAGGTCGGCGCCGTCCTCCGGCCGCAGGGTGAAGTTCAGGAAGCCGGGGCCGGTGATGTCCACGGCGAGGATCCCGGCGGCGCCGTCGAGCCGCGCCTTCAGCACGGAGGCCACGTCGAGCGCGGGGCGCCCGGCGGGCCGGGCGAGCGAGAGGGCGACACTGCTGGCGTACTCCCCCACCCCTCCGGGCCGGGCCTTCTCGACCTTGACCCGCGGGGGGACCTCGACCCGCAGCGCACCGTCGTCGACCGCACGGCGCACGGCGTGCTGCACGGTGAGGGAGAGGTCCGCGGGGGTCACGGTCCCCAGCCTAGGGGAGGAGGGGGGTCGGAACGCGAACCGGTTTCGCCATCCGGTCACCCGCCTCGCGCGGGACCGGGAATGCGGAGGCGGGAGGCCCGGGCCGCTGCCGAGCCTCAGGCCCCCGGCCGAACACTCCCGGCCGCCGGCCTGTCCCCGTCCCGTCTGTCCCCGTCCTGGCTCCCGCCGCCTGCGGACGGCTCCTCTCCCGCGTCGGGCGCGCCGGGCTGCCGCCGCGGCCGGGGCTCCCGGTGCAGCAGCTGCCGGACGACCCGTACGAGCTCCGCCGGCTCGAAGGGCTTGGCCAGGAACGCGTCCGCCGCCGGGGCGGCCTCGCCCTCCCCGCAGGCACTGATGATGGCCACGGGCAGATGCCGGGTGCGCGGATCCTCCCGTAGCCGCTGGGCGGTCCTGATGCCGTCGAGCCGTGGCATGACCACGTCGAGAGTGACGACGTCGGGCCGGACGCGGTGCACCACGTCCAGGCACTCGGCACCATCGGCCGCGGTCACGACCTCGAACCCCTCGAGTTCGAGATTGACCCTGATCAACTGCCGGATGACCTTGTTGTCGTCGACAACGAGCACCCGCCCGGACATGCCTGACACGTGAACGAGAGTAGGGCGCCCCGAGGGGCTGCGTCCGGGTTTTGCCCACTTCCGACCCGTGCGAGCGAACACCCCCCTGGTGACGCCCCGGAAATACCTGTTCACAGGCACCCCGAAAGAGCTGGTAAGGTTTCACCCGTCGCCGCCGAGCAGCGACGAAGCCCCCGTAGCTCAGGGGATAGAGCAACGGCCTCCGGAGCCGTGTGCGCAGGTTCGAATCCTGCCGGGGGCACTTCCGGAAAGAGGGTCTGACCAGCGGAAACGCTGGTCAGACCCTCTTCGCGTGGGACTGAAACAGCGACGCCTACCTTGCCGCTCCTGCT
Source organism: Streptomyces sp. NPDC057854 (assembly GCF_042797055.1). Taxonomy (NCBI): domain Bacteria; kingdom Bacillati; phylum Actinomycetota; class Actinomycetes; order Kitasatosporales; family Streptomycetaceae; genus Streptomyces; species Streptomyces sp. NPDC057854. Next base: position 144,125 of record NZ_JBHVMF010000013.1, on the reverse strand, counting down.
GTCGGCGGCGTCGCCCTGACCTGGACCTTTACCGCGCCGGACGCGCAGTATCCCGTATGCCCGATCCCGTTAAGACGACGTCGCGGGACATGCGCGGGACATGAGATCCCGTGGGCCACTGGGTTGACCGCGAGGAGGTGGGCGGCCTCTCATCCGTATGCGTCCAGAAGCGCGTCGATACGCCTGTTGGCGAGGGCCTGACGGCCGTAGAGGCATTTCGCGTACCGGGTCATGAGGACCTCGACGCTGTTGCCCGCCCGTTCGGCGACCTCGGTGGGGTCGACGCCGGCGTTCAGCCAGGTGGACAGGGCCGAGTGTCGCAGGTCGTAGGGGCGGACGGCGAGGGGAGACGCCACGAGGTCCGGCGGGAGGGCGAGTTCGCGGGCCTCGTGCCGGGCGCGATCGTACGTGCTGGAGCCCACGATGCCGCCCTTCTCGTTGAAGAACAGCCGTCCGCCGTCCGCAGTACCGAAGGTGTCGACGCTCTCCCTCTACAGGCGGACGAGTTCGGGCGGAAGCGGCACGACACGCGTGTCGCTCGGTGGGCGGCTCTTCAGGCCGCGGAGGTCGTGGTTCCGTCCGCTGTCGGTCCACTTCTTGCCGACGGAGGGCGGTGGCGTGCAGGACCGCGGTGCCCCACCCTGTCGCGGGCAGGTCGCAGTCGGGCAGCGCGACGGCCACGGCTTCGGCCGGCCGCAGTCCCGCGTAGTACATCCCGGCGAAGAGGCCGACCAGCCTTCGCCCTCGCGCCCGCTCGTAGCCGCCTACGTAGGAGACCGCGCAGAGCAGGCTCCGCGCCTGCACGGGGTTGACGACGACACGGGGATCGAGCTGCTGGACGGTCTCGGTGATGCGCCAGCTGACGTGGGCCAGGGGATCGGCGCGGAGCCGTCCCAGTTCGATCGCGTACCGCACCGAGTTCACGAGCGTCGTGCCCTTGCGTCGCTGTGTTTCGGCAGCCGCGACCGTGCCGTCCCGCTTCAGCCGGAGAGCCTGCAGCACGCCGCGCATCACGACTGGGTCCGACAAGTCGTCCAGGGGGCGCGAAGCCCGGGCGACCCAGTCCAGAGCGAGCCGCACCTCCGTGGGCGCGGTGCGCGCATCGGGCCGGGGGATCACGAACGCCCAGTTCCGCAGCGCCCGCCGCAGCAGCTCGTCATCCGGCCGTCCTCGCGTCCTTCGGAGCATCGCCATGGTGAGGGAGCACAGGGCGTCGTTGGTCTCGCTCCGGGTCTTCGCCGAAACCTGCCCCCAGCGCACCTCCAGGTATTCGAGCGCGAAGGCGTACCAGCTGATGGCGGTCGCACCGCGCCCGCTCCTCACCCGGCCGAAGTCGTCAGCGGCGGCTTCCCTGACGGCTCGGACCAACGAGGCCCCGAGCTCGTCGGCCGGAGCCCTGACATCCACTCCACCGCCGGCCGCCGGCCCCGCCGGGGCTTCATCACCCTCGGCCCACGCCGTTCGGGTGCATTTCGTACCTGGCCTGCCGAACTCTGCATGGCGTCCACCGCCTCTCTCCAGCTCAACGTGCTGCCTGCGGTCCCAGTGCCAGACAAGAAAGCCCTACTAGGAGGATGAAGGGTAGGATAAGTAGCATGAGCGAGCCCACCGGAAAGTACTCGATCACCATGCCGCGCGACATCGCCGAAGCCGCCAAGGCCCGCAGCGGCCCCTCCGGCCTGTCCGCCTACGTGGCCGCCGCCGTCGCCCGCCAGATCGAACGCGACAACCTCAACGAACTCATCACCGTCGCCGAGGCCGAGCACGGCCCCGTCACTGACGACGAGATCCAGTCCCTGCGCGACCAGCTCACCGAAGCCCGTCGCGAGCAGAACCAGCATGGGGCGAGCGCAGCGTGACCCGCTCCCCCGCGGTCCCCGGCGGAACCCTCGTCCTCGACAGCGAAGGTCTGGCCAAAGCCGTCCTGCGCGACCGCACGGTCACCGCCTGGCTCGCCCTGGCCCGCGCCGACGACCTGCGCGTGATCACCTCGGCGGCCACCCTCGTCGAGGTGGTCCACCCCCGCATCAACCGCCCGGCCCTGGAGTGGACACTCTCCCGCCTCGTCGTGGAACCGATCACCGAACCGATCGCCCGCCACGCCGCCGCGCTCCTCGCCGACGCCGGCCTGCACGGCCACAAGTACGCCATCGACGCCATGCTCGCCGCCACCGCGCTCGCCTCACCGGGGCCTGTCACGATCCTCACCTCGGACCCCGAGGACCTCATCGCCCTGTGTGGTGGACGCGTCACAGTGATCAAGGTCTGACCGCCTGACCATGCGAAACGCGATCGCGAATTCGGGCGGCTGTTTCAGCCCCTGCCCTCTGTCCCCAGCCATGACTCGAAGGCCATCAACTGTTCGCCCGCGGCCCCAAGCGAGTACGGCGAGGACTCGTACTGCACCGACAGATTGGTCTCGTAGAGCTTGTACACCGCCGGAGCCGTCTCCCCCGCCAGGGAGGCCTCCTTCAGGGCCCGGGCCACTGTTTCGATGTCCGCTCGACGAAGGGCACCCGTGACCTCCGGCCACACCGTCTCCGCGAGGTGATCACAGAGCTCCATCAGAAAGCGGCCCGCCCGTGCCGCACGGTCGGAGGTCGCCTCTTGCCTCGCCTCGTGCATATGGTCCGCAAGATGGTCGTTCCGCTCGTCCTCGCTGTCCCATGATCCATCGTCGTAAATATCTTTCCAGGTGCTCTCAGCCCGATCTATCGCCGCCTGAAACTCTTGGTCGAGTGCCCCTTGAGTGAGGGTGGGATGCGATGCCTCGACGTCCTTCAGCCCGTCCATCAGCCCGTCCACCGACGCCGCGGGGAGAGGATGCCCGTCGCGTACCGCGGTCAACAACGCGACCGTATCGACCGCCCGCCGCACCTGTTCACTGTCGACGAGACCCCATAGCTCATAGGCACATCGCTCGACGGCCGGATAGTTGTGATCGGCGATCTCTCCGTCGAGTTCCCCTGAGAGATTAAGGAGTGCTTCGGTCACACCCTCAATCTCTTCCAGGGCGTTCTCGATCTCCTCGTCGATCTTCGCGACGACTCGCAACGCCTCTTGGGCCTCCGTGAAATCACGTTCCAGTCGCGCTACGCGGTCCGCGAGCTCGCCCATTTCCCCTCCTCGTCTTGTCGTGACTCCGTGCTCGGTCGTTACGGGACCAAGCCAATTCGCCGCCGCTCACATCCCGGTCGTGAGCAGGAAGGGGCTGGGATCCCCCGCCCAAGACACATACAGGCCGTCGCGGGCCCGGGTGCAGGCAACGAACAGCAGGCAGCGTTCCGCCAGCAGGTCGGCCTCGTGCTGGAGGCGGTCGACGTCCACTGGCGTCACCGCCTTGGGATAGGGAACGGCGCCGTCATGGACGCCGACCACCGCGACGCAGCGGTACTCCAGGCCCTTGAAGGAGTGCATGGTGCCAACGTTCACGGCGCCAGCCGCCGACGGCCGATCCGCCCGCAGTCGTCGAGCGGGGATGCCGGCCGCCGACAGGCGCTCCGTCACCTGGTCACAGGTCCGGTTGAAGCGTGCGCTCACGCCGATGTCACCGGGGGTGATGCCGTCGTCCAGCCAATCGCGCACGCGTGCGACGAGCGCTGCCAGCTCCGCGTCGTGAGAGGCGGCCGCATGGGTCTCGGGGCCGCTCCCGTGCAGCGCCGAACGGTAGCCGAGCAGGGTTTCGTGGCGGCCATCGTCCTCGAGCTCGGTGAAGGGGCGGCCGACGAGGAGCGCGGTGGACCAGCTCAGGATCTCGTGCGTGGAGCGGTAGTTCTTGCGCATCTTCGTCGACCGCCCGGCGACCTTGATCCCGACCGTCTTCAGGGAGACCTTGCTGTCGTAGATCCGCTGGTGCGGGTCGCCCGCGATGAACAGGTCGTCCGGGCGTGCCGGGGTGGCGGCACGCAGAAGGCGCCACTGGGCGGGGTGAAGGTCCTGAGCCTCGTCGACGACGACGTGCCGGTAGCGCGGGCCGGTCCGATCCAGCAGGTCCGCGGCCTCCGCGCAGGTCCCCAGGTAGGTCCGCAGCCCGTCGGAGGCCAGCCGGGCGGTGAACTCCTCGACGGCGCGCCACACCGGTAGCCGGGCCGCCGCCGGCAACGCGCTGCCGCGCCCTTTGCGTTCGGCGGCCTCGTACTCCTCGTAGGTGCGCAGGTTCTGGGCGAGGACGACGTGCTTGTACTCCTGGGCGAGGAACTGCGGGCTCCCGGCGAAGCCCGCAGCCTGGGCGGCCTGCTGCCAGCGGGTCGGCTCCTCGTCGGCGCGCAGGGGCCTGCGTGACGTGGACAGCACCCGTCCGGCGAACGCGTCGACGGTCATGATGTCCACCCGGTCCCGGAGCGCCGCGTCATCGACGAGTTCGACGAGGCCGGCGCGCAGGGCGGCCACCAGCGCGTTGGTGTAGGTGGTGAGGAGGATGCGGTCACCGTCGCGCAGGTGGCCGAGCAGGTGACGCACGCGGTGCAGGGCGACGACCGTCTTGCCCGTGCCGGGGCCTCCGGTGACCTGCGCCGGGCCGGAGTAGGAGGGCCGGTAGGCCACCTTGTGCTGGGACGGGTGCAGGAAGACCCGCCACGCGGCGAAGGGTTTGTCGAGGATCTCTCGGAGCTCGTCCGGTCCCGTGACCAGGGCGATGCGCGTACGCGTGTGCCGGATGGCGGTGGCGTAGTCGACGGGGTTCACGGGCCCGGCGCTGTCCGCGGTGGCCAGGTTGACCGCCACCACCTCGCGCCACACGTCCTCCACGGTGAACCCGGCGGCGAGGTACTCCAGCACCTCCCGCTGGTCCTGGGGGAAGAACGGGGCGAAGGCCTCCAGTTGCTCCGGAGTGGTCAGGACACGGGCTTGCCTCAGCGTCGTGCCGTCGATACCGAGGGCCGCGAGATCTCCGTCCGAGAACCTGGCGAAGAGCCGCTGCTCGGGGGCGGGAGCGGTCCGCTCGTACGCGGGGGTGAGCTCCTCCAGGACGGCGATGTCGCGGATCTCGACGGCCCGGGTGACCGTGTTGATGCTCGCCTTCTGCTTGACGGCCCACGCGTTCGCCTCGTCGTGCGGCAGCACCCGCAGCAGGACGTAGGTGTCCCCGCTGTCGGGTGCCAGCACGACCCCCCGTGTGCCGCGGTCGATCCGAATCGTCCGAATGTGCGGATCCCGGGCGTTCTTGAGCGACTCCAACTTCAGGCCGGGATCCTTGAACAGCTCCGCCAGAGTGAGCCGTTCAAACTTCTCCCAGGCATCGAAGACTCCTTTGCGGACCGTGCCCTGGAGCTTGGGGAGCTGGGCGCAGAAGGTGATGTCGAAGGCGAGGCGGGGCATGGCGGAGTTTCTCTCCCGGTGGTTCTACTCGTCGGTCTCGTCCGGCTCTTCCAGGGCGCCGAGCACCCGCCAGGCCACCTCGGCGAGCGTCTCCCCGGACGTGGTGGACCACCGGGCCGTGCCCTGATTGGCGACGGGTCGTTGCGCCCAATCGGCGAGCTCCCACATCCGGGTGATCAGACCGGACGGGGCGTACTGCTTGCCGTCGGCGGCCCACAGGATCGGCTTGGTGCGGTGGTTCACCCAGGTCGCTCGTGCCCGTCGTTCATCCTGGGCGAGCCAGTCCCGCAGCGCCTCCGCCTCCAGCGGGTAGCCGGCGGAGAGAACGAGGGGCTCACCGTCCTCGAAGATCTTCTTGTCCACCAGGACGTGGACCGCGTTGGGCCGTCGGCGCTTCCGCTGGGGATTGACGCGCCGGTACGTGTCCGGGGTGACGATGTCGCCGTCCGCCTTGGCCATGCGGGCGAGCACATGGTCGGCGAGATCCCGGCTCCGGGCGACATCGGAGCAGACCGCGCGGACCTGCGAGCGTTCGGTGAACAGTTCATCGATGGCCGCCATGGTCATCGGTACCAGCCGCTCCAGCAGGTCCTTCGTACGCTCCGTGGCTTCCTTGGCCCAGGTCAGCTCGGGGTCGGGTTCGCCGATGGCCTCGGTGTCGAGCAGCCGGAACACCAGATGGGTGAGGAAGTACGTCCCGTGTTCCGTGAGGGCCGCGCCGCGGCCCTGGTAGCGCTTGCGGATGTCGAGGAGGCTCCGACGCACCTGGCGGAGCACCTGGACCGCGTTCCACAGGAGGTAGACGCCCGGCTGGGGTCGGAACAGGACGTCATAGACGCCCTGGCCGCCCCGCTCCCACAGGGGGTCCAGCGAGAGGGCGATCCGGGCCGCGTACTGGCTGTCGGCATGGGCGCAGGCCAGAGCGCAGGCGGCTTCCACGACCGAGCAGCCCGACTCCTCCGGCGGGTCCAGCTCGCTGCGCCTGACGCCGTACTCCAGGTCCAGTTCGGCGCGCATCTCGTCCATGATCGCGGCCTGGACCGGGTCGAGGGCGATGAAGTCGCGTGCCTCGACGCTGTTCTGCCGGTTCGTCGCCTTGGTGGTCTCCTTGGCGAAGTGGGCGGCGCGGTTCGTCGCGATGATCCGCACGTTGATGCGGGCCTCGGCCGCGGCGGCGTCCTGGGCGAGGGCGTCGGCGACGGCCCGAACCGTCTGGGCTCCGTTGACGACGCTGGCGTTGTGCAGCGTCAGCCTGATCGGCTTGCGGTGGGGACTCAGGGTCGACTGTTCGGCCTTGTCCACCGCGTCGCACAGCACCGTGATGCCGTTGTTGAAGTACCAGAAGTGCGCCGGCTCCTCGGTGAGCGTCGCCATCAGGGCGTTGTTGATGGAGGTACGGCCGAGGGGGTTGCGGATGTTCAGATTGAAGAGGTCCGGTCCCTTCCGAGCCCACTCCGCCACCTGTTCGGCGTCGACCACCCCCTGGTAGGACTCGTAGAGCTCGTCCGATCCCATGCCGAACCAGGGGAACAGTTCGGCGGTGAGTACGACCGGTTCGGGGGCCTGGTCGTCCCGCACCGACCGCCAGACCTCGGGCGCCAGGATGATCCTGTGGTCGAGCACCTCACCATACTGGTTGAACTGCTTCTCCCCGTTGGCGATGGCCTGCGTGAAGCCCTCACCCGGAGGGTCCGAGCGCATGAGAACGACGACCTGGGTGACCGGCACCGGTCCTCTGTTCATGACGGACTTGGCGTACTCGGCCAGCTGCCGACCGCGCGGGTTGAACGGCGCGTACTCCTCGTAATCGATGAGGCGCAGCCCGTCGAGCAGCTCGAGCACCGCCTTGCGGTCCGCGCCCGCCTTTCCCTCCGGGCTCCACTTGCCCTGGACGAGGTAGACGTGCGGGTCGGCACCCTCGACCACGGCGATCGCGTCAATGCCCTGGTCGGCGTGTCCGTCGATGACGGTGGCCGCCGCGTCCTCGGGGCTGAAACCGGTGACGATCCGTACGGCCTGCGCGGTCAGCGCCCGTGACAGCAACCGGTTCTCGTAGTCCTGCCCCGAGTACTGCGCCAGGTCGCTGACGTCGAGCAGGCTCTCGTAGACCTTCTTCAGCGCGTTGCCGACCTGGCGCACCTGAGTGGCGACCTTCGTCGCGCGTTCGGTGCCCGATTCCGCCTTCATGGTTCTCCCCTCCCCACGGCAGGCCGACGGCCTCGCCGCTCACAGCGATGTGCACGAGACCCTCGTCGGGGCTCAGGATTCCTGACCGTCGGGATCCAGCCGTATCAGCGCCAGCGCCTCGGCGACCTCGCCCGTCAGCTCGTCCGCGGGCCCGTAGACGACGTTCAGGTCGTCGTGCAGTGGTTCCAGCACGACGAGGGCGTCGGCGGCACGGCCCTGGGCGAGCAGCAGCATGCCGATGTCACGGCGCAGCTCGATGGCTTCCTCGCTGACATCGCTGTCCACTGACCGGACGACGGCCAGCACCGATTCCAGCGTCGACAGCGCCTCCGTCACCTGCCCGAGTTCGGCGCGGCAGCGGGCGGCCTGGGCCCGGCAGGCGCGGGCCCGCTCGCTGGTGGGTCCGGCGATTCGGCCGTACGCGTCCGCCAGTGCGGTGAACTCGGGCAGTGCGGCCCGGTAGTCCCCGCCGAGCAGCCGGATCGCCGCCCTCTGGGTACGCAGCTCCAGCACCTGCCGGTTCTCGGTGCCGAGGGCACGGGCGGCCGGCTCGATGACCTCGCTCAGCACCTCGGCGGCCTGCGCGAACCGCTCCTCTTCGAGGAGGGCGTCGGAGTGCGCGTACGCCTCCTTGATGTCCGCGCGGAGTTCGTCCGGTACGGGAAGGGGCGCGGGAGCCGGCTCTCCCGAAGGCGTCGGGGAGACCGCCGCCCGGGGCCGGGAACGGGGCGCGTACGGGTCGCGGAACAGCCCTGTCGGGTCCGGGGCTCCGGCCGGACCCGTCTCGCCCGGCACCGGCTCCTGGCCCGCCTTCGGGAGGAAGGGCCGCAGTCGCTCGTACACCTCCTGGACGTCGGCGGGCCGCGCCTCGGGCGCCTTGCGGAGCAGGTGCAGGACGAGTTCTTCCAGCGCGGCCGGGACCTCGGGGCGCAGCCGCCTGAGCGGGATGGGGTCCTTGGTGACGTGCTGATACATGAGCGCCAGCTCACTGTCCGCCTGGAACAGTGCCCGCCCGGCGAGCAGTTCGTGGAGGACGCACCCGAGCGCGTACAGGTCCGTCCGCGGGGTGACGCGCCCGCCCCGTACCTGCTCGGGCGCCATGTACTGGGAGGTCCCGATCGGGCTGCCGGTGGCGGTCAGCTTGGTCGCGTCGGTACGCAGGATCGCCGCGATGCCGAAGTCCAGGACCTTGACCGTGCCGTCGTGGGCGACGAGGACGTTCCCCGGCTTCAGATCCCGGTGGATCACGGGGACCTCATGGGCGTACGACAGGACAGTGGCCACCTGCGCCGCCACTGCCACGGCCCAGCTCACCGGCAGGGGCCGGGCCGGGTCCACGTAGGCGGACAGCGGCACGCCCTCCACCAGTTCCATGACCAGGAACAGGTGGTCATGGGTGTCGTCCAGGACCGCGTCATAGACCTGCGGTACGCCGGGGTGCTGGATCCGGGCCGTGATCCGGGCCTCGCGCCGGAATCGCTTGGCCAGCTCGTCCGCCATCTGCGGCGAGGTGACGGCCTGGGGCCGGATGAGCTTCACGGCGACCGGCCGGTCCAGGACGGCGTCATAGCCGCGCCAGACGTCGCCCATGCCGCCGTGGCTGAGCTCTTCCAGGAGTTCGTAACGCCCGGCGATCATCCGTTGGGACACCGTGCCCGCCCCCGTCGCATCCGCTCGCCGGCGTGCGTACCAGTCGGCGTGTCGGCCGGCCCGACATGCCGGTACCAGTGTGGCGGCGGTGACGATCTTCCGTCCAGGCAGGCGGGGAAGGTCTGTCACATCTGGCCGAGATCAGCCTGTGCGGTGTGGTGCCGTCTGTCGTACTCGACTCGCCTGATCGGCGGCCCCGCACTCACCGGGGTCCCGCCGGCTGGGCCGGATGCGGGGGCTAGCGGCCGGGCGTTAGAACGCGACGCCGGCCCTGTGTACATCTCGCCGATGCACACAGGGCCCGATCCATCTCGGTCTACGCGGCGTCTTCCACGCCCTCCTCGCGTCGGATCATCCGCCACGCGGCGCGGCGGGCGCTGCGGTCGAGGCTGGACTTGAAGTTCCGGTCGGAGCCGAAGTACTGGCGGCCGAGATCGGCGATGGAGTCGATGTGGTCGGCCATCTTGTCGGCGAAGACCTTGTCGAAGACCTTCCCGAAGTTGTCGACGTCGTCGTTGGCGACCGCCGCCTTCCTGACCTTGGGGTCGGCCTTCGCCTCCTCGAAGGGACGGATGACGTCCTGTTCGGTGAAGTCCGTGCCGAACTTGGCGTTGAACTTCTCGATCAGCTCGGACAGCAGCGACTTCTCGGCGTCCTTGGCGCCACCCGTGCCGTCTCCGAAGCCCGGCATCGTGGCCGCCCCCTCGGGGGACAGCGAGACGTCGTGCTCGCCGGTCTTCTCCACCCGCAGGTGGCTGAGGTCGACCTCGCCGATGTCCACTCCCCCGTCGGCCTTGCCGCGCAGCCGCGTGAGGAGGTAGCGGCCGTAGAGGTACAGCCGCTCCAGGTCGGGGTCGTGGTAGGGCACGATCTGGGCGAGGAAACCGTACTTGCGGACGTAGTCGTTGAGGTCGGCACGGAAGTCCTCCGCGGTCTGGACCGCGTCGTCGTCCTCGTCGTTGTCGCGCAGGGCCTCGTACCGGGCCACGGCCGGGGAGAGTCGGCGGTACAGCTCGGCGTGCAGCTTCTCCCACGCGGCCTGTGATCCGGCGGCCTTCTCCTTCGCACCGAAGTACGCGGCGGCGAACTCGTCCATCTCCGCTTCCGAGACGATCGGCGCGGACATGACCCGGCTCTGGGCGGTGTAGAGGAGGTTCGGATCGGAGGGGAGGGTGTTTGCCTCCTCGAAGTACGGCCGGAACGAGTCCTTGATGTCCTCGGCTTCGTTGACGAAGTCCAGGACGGCGAGGTCCGCCTGGGACTTGCGGTCGGCGGTGCGGTTGAGGCGGGAGAGGGTTTGGACGGCCGCGATGCCGGTCAGCGTCTTGTTGACGTACATGGTCGTCAACAAGGGCTGGTCGAAGCCGGTCTGGTACTTCTCCGCGACCACCAGGATCCGGTACTCCGGCTGGCCCTTCGCACCGGCCTGGACGGCCTTGTCGTCGGCGCGGGTGTACGCGAACGCCTTGGGCAGCGCGCTCTCGGACAGGCCGCCGTTCTCCTTCGGCTCGGTGGTCTCCTCGCCGTCGATGGTGAGCGAGCCGGAGAAGGCGACGAGGACGCCCAGGTCGGGATACCTGGTGTCGTAGTCCCGGTCCTTGATGTAGCTCTTGATCGCGCGGGCCATCTGGACGGCGGACTGCCGGGAGGCCGTCACGACCATGGCCTTGGCCCGGCCGCCGAGCCGGCCGCGGGTGTGGGTGACGAAGTGCTCCACGATCACCTGGGCGTGCTGGGAGACCGTGGAGTCGTGGGTGAGTGCGAACCGGGCGAGGAGCGAGTTCGCCTTGGAGGGGTCTACCTCGACCTCGTCGCGGTTCTGGTTCACCAGCTTCCAGTACGTGTTGTACGTGACGTAGTTGCGCAGGGGGTCGAGGATGAAGCCTTCCTCGATGGCCTGACGCATCGAGTACGTGTGGAAGGGGCGGTACGCCTCCTTGCCGTCCACCGTGTCCGGGGTCCCGAAGAGCTCCAGGGTCTTGGCCTTGGGGGTGGCGGTGAAGGCGAAGTAGGAGAGGTTCGCGGCCCGGGAGCGCTCCAGGGCCTTCTTCTTGAGCTTGTCCGTGACGGTGACGCTGGTGGCGCCCGCCTCCTCGGAGTCGGAGTCGAGGCCGAGTTCGCGGAGGGCGGCGCGTACGGCGGTGGCCGCGTCGCCGGACTGGGAGGAGTGCGCCTCGTCCAGGATGATCGCGAAGGTCGTGCCGCTGAGCTCCGTCGGGTGGCGCTTCATGTAGTCGAGCAGCGCGGGGAACGAGTGCAGGGTGACGGTGACGATCTTCCCGGTGTCCCGGGAGAGCGCGCGGGCGAGCTGTTCGCTCTTCGCGCCGTGCTTCTCGTCGATCTTCACGACCAGGCCGTCGGTCTGCGAAAATCCGCCGACCGTCTCGCGGAGCTGGGCGTCCAGGTTCCGGCGGTCGGTGATGACGATGACCTTGTCGAACACCGGTGCGCCGGGCTTGACGAAGCCGGCCGCCAGGGCCTCGGTGTCGAGGGCGCGGGGGTCGGTGTCCGCGTGCAGGTCGGAGAGGCGGTGGGCGAGCCAGCCGATGGTGTTGGACTTGCCCGATCCGGCGGAAGCCATGACCAGGTAGTTGTGCCCGGCGCCGTGGGTGGCGGCGTGGGCGGTCAGCTTCTTGACCACGTCCCACTGGTGGTAGCGCGGGAAGATCGTGGTGCGGGAGGTGCCACCGCCAGGCGTCTTCGTCTTGTGCTGGTGCACGAACCGCTGGAGGAGATCCAGCCAGTTGTCCCGCTGCCAGACCTGGTCCCAGAGGTAGGAGGTCGCGTACTGGCCGAAGGCGGTGGGCGCGGGGTTCCCGGCGCCGCCGGGGCGGCCGGGGCCCTCGGAGCCGGTGTTGAAGGGCAGGAACCGGGTGTTCTTGCCCTTGAGGGTGGTCGTGACGAAGACCAGGTCCGGATCGACGGCGAAGTTGGCGATAACCCGGCGGGTGAAGATCAACTCGGTGGGGTCGCGGTCGGTCCGGTACTGATCCATGGCGTGCTCGACGCCCTGACCGGTGAGGGGGTTCTTCAGCTCGGCGGTGGCGATGGGAATGCCGTTGAGGAAGAGGGTCAGGTCGAGGCGGTTGTGCCAGTCGCGCTGCTTGGTGGCATAGGGCAGTTCACGGACGACGGTGAGGCGGTTGGCCCGGTAACCGTTGAGGACGGAGTCGTCCGGGACCAGGTTTGGCTTGAAGTAGGCGACGCGAAGCCGCACGCCACGGTCCTTCACGCCGTTGCGGAGGACGTGGAGCAGCCCATCGGTGGCGATCGCTTGGTCGAGGCGCCGGGCGAAGCCGCGCTGGGCCTCGTTGGCGTCGCCGTAGATGGTGCGGAGCTCGTGCCACTCCTCGGCCTGGGTCCTGCCGAGGAACTCGAAGAGCTCCTGGGTGTCCAGGCCGAGGTCGGGCTGATAGCCGGCGGAGCTCGCTTCGCGCCAGCCGCGCGCGGTCATGGCGGCGACTATCGCGTCACCGAAGGCGGACTCGCGGTGGACGGGGCCGTTGCTCATGCGGTGATTCCCTCCGTGACGTTGCGTCCGCTGGCGGTGGAGACGTCGAACTGACCGGTTACGGCGGCGGTGATGAGGGCTTGGCGGCGTTCAGCTGCCAATGCTGATGAACGCTCGACCGCTTCTCTCAGAGGCCGAATTCTTCTGATAGAAGCTCCGATCTCACGCTGTTCGTCGCACGGCACGACAGGAAGAGGAATGCGCCCGAAAAGATCCCAGTTTCGAAAGTCAACGGCCCGCTCACGAGTACTCGTCGCAAAGTTGCCGAGATACCCTTGAATGGCCAGCAAGCGAAGTAGCCGTCCCAAGAAGTACGGATCGCCACCATTCAGGGGCTCGCACACGTGATAGACGGGGCTACAGTTGCCAGAGGCTTCTGACGTCCCGATGGCCCCGGCGAATCCGTCGAGACCGTGAACAACGACATCACCGGGTGCCACGTATTGCCCTTGCGGTTCTACGGATCCCGACAGCGTGTAGCCTTCAGCCCGCCGCAGCGAGCGTTCCGTAACATGCCCATCTCTGTAAGCCGTGACTACGCCGACGTCGCATACTGGCGGCCGGACCACCTTCGCCAGGAGACGCCGAACGGGAAAGACGGGTGCTCCAGCCGATCCGGCCACAAGGGCGCTCGCCCCCACGTAAGCGAGGATGCGGCTGTCAACGCGTTCCTCTAGAAGCGCGACGAGGCGGCACTTCTTGGACACCAGATCGTCAATCTTTCCGGTCTCGATGTCGAGAAAGTCAGCGATCCGACGCTGCTCCCACAGAGGAGGCTCCGGCAGCGGAAAGCGCTTAATATCCCTCTGAAATAGATGCGGAACACCCATCCCATCCTTCACCGACTCAATGTGTGACTGGATAGGATTACTCGCAATCACATATCGAAGAAACCGAGGTTCCATCACGGAGGCGCGCAGCACTGCAATCGATCCGTTCACGGTCGCCTCGCGCGGCAATTGCTTTACAATGTTCACGATGCCGAGCGTGTTGCCGTCTTTGGCGAGGAGCACGTCTCCTGCCTTCAGCTTTAGCTCGGGAGACTCCTGGTAGCGAAACTCCGAGATGTAGTTCACATTCTCGAAGTCGATATCTCGACCCTTGATGTTAGGCGTGGCCAGAAAAGCGTACCCGTCCGTCTGATACTCGGCTGCAGTGAGCGCCTTCCAGCCGATGCGCGCATTGATAGCGGCTACTCGATCCAGCCGCGTCTTGCCCCAGTGAGGGGGCAGTGAACTCCAGACATCGCTCATTCCGTCACCTCCCCCAACAGTCCCTGGATCTCTTCCTCAAGAGCCTTCAGCTCGGCGTCGATTTCCACCAGCGGCCTCGGCGGGTGGTAGACGTAGAAATGGCGCGTAACTGGGATCTCGTAGCCGATCTTCGTCCTCGTGTGGTCGATCCACGCGTCTGGCACGTGCGGCAGCACCTCGCGCTTCAGGTACTCCTCAACGTCCTCGCCCAGCGGCACGTTCTCGTAATCCCGCAGCTCCGCGTCCGGTTCCGGTTCGCCCTTGATCCGCTGCACCTCGCCCTCCGGGTCGCGGACGCCCACCGCGTCCCGCAGCGCCTTCGCGAAGGGCGCGCCCGTCGGCCACAGCAGGCCGGCCGCCACCACCGCGTCCTTCAGGGCCACCAGGGCGTCGGACTTCTTCGACCACGTCGAGCCCAGCAGCGTACGGACAGCCGCCACGAACGCATCCGCGTCCGCCAGCTTCTGAACCGGCTTCGCCGCAGCCAGGGCCGTCAGCGTCTCCTCCGTGACCTCGAAGCGGAGCTTCAGCGGGCGCTCGACCGTGATGCGCTGGTAGCCGAAGACCGAGTTGTCGAAGACCTTGACCTTGGAGTGCTGAGGGTGCTCGGGGTCCGCCACGACCTGGATCGCCTCGGCGTAGAGGCGCGTCACGTCCTTGATGTGCTGCTTGCCCAGTTCCTTGCGCTTGTCGCCGAGCGACTTGCGCATCTTCTGGAACTGGTCACGCGCGTCCAGCAGGATGACCTTGCCCTTGTGGTCCGGGGACTTCTTGTTGGTCAGGATCCAGAAGTACGTGGAGATGCCGGTGTTGTAGAAGAGCTGGTCCGGGAGCGCGACGATGCCCTCGAGCCAGTCGTTCTCCAGGATCCAGCGGCGAATCTCGGATTCGCCGGAGCCGGCCGCGCCGGTGAAGAGCGGGGAGCCGTTGAAGACGATGGCGATGCGGGAGCCACCGCCACCCCTCACGTCGACCGGCTTCATCATCGAGATCATGTGCTGGAGGAAGAGGAGCGAGCCGTCGTTGATGCGCGGCAGGCCCGCAGCGAAGCGGCCGGCCTCGCCGAGGTGCTTGTGCTCGTACTCGACCTCTTCTTTGACCTTTTTCCACTCCACGCCGAACGGCGGGTTGGCCAGCAGGAAGTCGAACTTCTCGCGGCCGTGGCCGGGGTCGCTGAAGGAGTTGCCGAAGGCGATGTGCTCCGGGTCCTGGCCCTTGATCATCAGATCGGACCGGCAGATGGCCCAGGACTCGGGGTTGAGCTCCTGCCCGTACACCTCCACCGTGGCGTCGGGGTTGTGCTTCCTGATGAACTCCTCGGCCGCCGACAGCATGCCGCCCGTGCCGCAGGCCGGGTCCATGACGGTGCGGACCACGCCCGGGACGGTGAGCGCGTCGCCGTCCGGCTCGATCAGCAGGTTCACCATGAGCTTGATGACCTCGCGGGGCGTGAAGTGCTCACCGGC
Organism: Streptomyces sp. NPDC057854; assembly: GCF_042797055.1. Taxonomy (NCBI): domain Bacteria; kingdom Bacillati; phylum Actinomycetota; class Actinomycetes; order Kitasatosporales; family Streptomycetaceae; genus Streptomyces; species Streptomyces sp. NPDC057854. Next base: position 128,742 of record NZ_JBHVMF010000013.1, on the reverse strand, counting down.
GGTCTCGTTGGACTGCTCCGCGAAGCGGCGGATCAGCTCCTCGAAGATGTAGCCCATGTTGTGGTTGGGCACGACGTCGGGGTGCAGGTCCAGGTCGGTGAACCTGCCGATGACCTTGTAGAGCAGGTCGGCGCCGTCCAGCCGCTTGATCTGCTGGGCGAACTCGTACTTGTCGAGGACCTCGCGGGCGTTGTCCGAGAAGGCGCCCACGTACTTCTGCAGGAGGACCGCGGCGTTCCTGGGATCGCCCGCGATCTTCTTCAGGGTCAGGTCACTCCTGTTGTAGAAGGAGTGGCCCGAGGCGCGGCGCAGGAAGTGGTCGGTGTCGATGTCCTGGCCCTCGAAGCGGGCCACGGTCTCCACGACCTTGTCGCGGGTGGGCTCCAGGACGCATTCCAGGCGGCGCAGCACCGTGAACGGCAGGATGACCTTGCCGTAGTCGGACTGCTTGTAGTCACCGCGCAGGAGGTCGGCGACGGACCAGGCGTGGTTCGCCAGTTCCGTGTGCTTACTGCTGTTCAAGGGGTTCCCCGGTTTCCTTCCGAACCGTCCCGCCCAACCGGAGCGGGTGCGGACAAGTGTGGTCGATGGGAGTGCGTACGAGTCGGGTTCAGGCCGGATCGGCGTCCGCCGGGGTCCTGGACGGCAGGAGCGCGCCGCCCGTGAGGCCGTCCGTCAGCAGAGCCGCCGTCTCCTCCGCGAGCCGCGCCGCCCGGTGCGCCCGCGCGCGTAGTTCGTGGACGTGCCGGAACGCCTCTCCGTAGCGGCGCTGTTCGTCCAGGGGCAGCAGCGGGACCCGCAGCCGGCCCGGGGCCACGTGCAGTACGGTGCTGCCGGTGGAGGCGCCCGCGATGTTCTCCGCCGAGCCGATGAAGCCGGCGAGGAACCAGGAGTCCAGGCGGGCCGGGTCGGGGCGCAGGAGGTGGACCTGGGGGCCGAGGAGCGCACCCGCGTCCACCTCGTCGGCCACGCGGGCCATCGGTCCGGCGCCGCCCGCGATCGCCCGTACGAGGACGTCACCCGCGGCGATCACCGGGGCGGGAGCCAGGGATCGGATCTCCGCCGGGTCGCCGGTCGGGCCCGTCCCGCCCGCGATGTCGGCCCCGGTGAGCACCGGTGTCCCTGGCGCGGAGGAGGCACCGTCCGGCTCCGGGCCTTTGGTGTCCGCCACTGTACGGAGCAGGGTCAGCGCCCCTCCCCGGGTGAGGTCGGAGGCAGTGGCCGTGCGCCACTCCCGGGGCGAGCCGGGTTCGGACCGGCCTGCGAGGTCCGCCGCGTCGAGGAGGCGGTGGGCAGCCTCGGTCAGTTCGCGGCGGCCTGTCTCCGTGCGGGTGAACAGCTCGGCGGGATCGACGTCCGTACGCGAGATACGGACCTGGCGTGCGGGGGTGAGGTCGACGAGGTCGTCGAGGAGGTCGATGACCGGCACCGCACGCGCGGTGCCGGGCTCGGCCGTGAACCGGTCCGGGTCGGCGGTGAAGGCGTTCCAGTGGGCGAGGGTCCGGGCGGTCAGGCCGACCCAGTCGACGGGGGCACGGGAGGAGCCCGTACGCGGCGCGCCCGTCGACTGTCCCCTCGTACTCGACGAAGCTGTCCCGGCCGTGTCGACGAACAGCACCGCCTTGCGCTCCGGGCCGCCCGGCTCGGGCCGCTGAAGTACCCACAGCTGCAGGCCCACGTGGAGCGGTGCCGCCGCCCCGGCCGGGAGGGCGAGCACGGCCCGCACGGCGCCACTGCGTACCAGCTCGGCCCTGACGCGGCGCCCGGCGGGGCGGGAGGCGGTGGCCGGAGGCAGGATCAGCACAGCCCAGCTGCCCGGAGCGAGGTGGGCGAGGCAGTGCTGCACCCAGGCGAGCTCGGATTCGGACCGGCCGGGTACGCCGTACGCCCAGCGCGGGTCGTAGGCGAGCTCGTCGTGGCCCCACTCGCGGTCTCCGTACGGCGGGTTGCACACCACCGCGTCCGCCGTCAGGCCGTCGAAGCAGTCAGCGCGCAGGCTGTCCCCGACGCGTACGGTGACCTCGGCCCGCGGGGCGGCGAGGGTCAGCCCGACGGCGGCGCGCTGAGCCTGTACGGGCACGGAGTCCTGTCCGAAGAGGGTGGTGGCGCCACACTCGGCGGCGGCCGCCAGCAGCGCGCCGCTGCCGCAGGCCGGATCAAGCACACGCTCGACCCCGGCGGGGAGCAGGGCCGCGGCCAGGCGCGCCAGGGGTTCGGGGGTTCCGTGGACGCCGGTCGCGGCGCTCTCCTCTAGTTCCCTTTCGGCCAGCACCGTCAGCGCGGCCTGACCGCCTTCCTCGCGTACGCAGCGAAGGAGCGCGCGCAGGACGGGGCCGTCCGCGGCGGAGAAGACGGGACTCGGGGGCGTCGGACCGGGGAGCGAGGCCAGGAGCCCGGCCACCTCTTTAGCGGCGCGATCGGCGAGCTCGGCGTCCGTGAGGTCAGTCGGCGCCGCCGTCTCGGCCGGGCAGCGGCGGGCGAGGGCGAGGACGAAGCCGATGCGGCTGGTCGTCCTGTCCGGGTCGGGCGCGTGGAAGCGGACCGCCGTGCGCAGTTCCTCCCGGGGGTCGGCGGCCTGCGAGTGCCCGCGCGCGCCGAGCCATTCCCGTACCGCCCCAAGGTCGTAGAGCGGACTCGTCTCGGTGCCACCGGACGGAGCAGGGAAGTCGGCGTGACGTCGGCGCCAGTTGCTGACCGTGGCCCGGGTGACACCGGCGATGCGCGAGATCTCCGCGGCTGTCACATGGGCTGTTGTCTCTGGCATGGCCTGCCGGCACCTCTCCTCAGGGCGAACAGCTCACACAGTACACCAGAAGCCAAACAGAGATCAATGTTTGACAGTGCTTTCACGGGACCATCTACTGAACGCAGCTATCACCGGCCTTTCACCCCGCGACCCCGGGAGTCACCGTGCCACTCGACCCGACCCGCACCCACAGCCCTGCCGCCCCCCTCAGGACCCGGCGCAGCACCCTCTACCTGCTCCGGAACACGGGCGCGTCTTCCGCCGACCTGCGCGCCGCGCTCAACAGCAGGTACGAGCGTGATCACTCCTTCGCCATCGAGGACGTGATCACCGCAGGCACTCCCGCGCTCTTGTGTCACGGGGTGATCGGCCGCCACCGACCGCCCGACTGGGCGTCGGCTGTGCACGTCCTCACCGGGCGCAAGCCGCCTGTGGAGAACCGCACGTCGGCATGCGCGCTGCTCGTCCCCGTAGCCGACGACGTCTTCGCCCTCACCTTCGGCATGGGGCACCTCCTGCTGGATCAGAGCAGGATCTCCCCCGGCTTCGGGTTCGACTTCGTCTTGCGCGCCGCGCAGCCCGACGCCATCCGCCAGGTCACACACAGTCTGATGGACGCCAGAGGACGCACGGACCGGAGCTCGGCCGCCCAGGGGCAGCACATCCGCGCGTTCCCCATCGAGGAGTACGGCGAAGTGGTCAGCCGACTGGTCGGCACCCTGAGCTCGACGGAGCTCACGATCGGCAAGCGCAGTCGGCGAACGGCTCAGGTCGCCGGTACGGACGCCCTGAAGATCCATCTCGGTGCGGAGCCCGAGAACCTGCTTCACGACCTCACACAGATCCGGGCGATCCTCGCCCGCCGGTCTCCGGCACCCGAATTCGAGGCAATCGCTCGCGTTCGACCGCTCAAGAGCGGAGACCCCCGGCGCAGCGTCCTGGAGGCCCGCCTCGACGATCTGCTGGGCGCCTCGGCGGACACCGGATCGCTCGCTCTGGCCGTCCCCGCGGCCTGCCTCGACCAGGAGGACGCCGCACTTTCCTACCAGGTGAAGGTCGGGCCCGTCCGCCGGCTCATGGCTTCCCCGACGCTCGACGACATGCTGGCCCTCCTCGACGGCATCCCGCCCGGCAGGCGCCTGGAAGCCCTGTCCGCCGGCTACGTGCAGATGCACCGGGACGAGGAGGGCACCGACCCTGTGAGCGCCCAGGTGAAGGCCCACAAGTGGATCACAGCCGAGATACCGCTCGACTCCAGCCGCTATTTCCACCACGAGGGACGCTGGTTCGAGATCGGGGACCAGCATCTGGAGGGCATCCGGAGAGAGGTCGACACGCTGCTCACCACCCCGGCCGACTGCCCACTGCCTGCCTGGACCGCCGGCCTCGCGACGGAGGAGGAGTACAACCAGGAGGCAGCGAAGCAGGGTTACGTCTGCCTGGACCGTCGACTGATCCGGACGGCCCAGCATCCGCACGGTTTCGAAGCCGCGGATCTGCTCGCCGAGGACGGGACCCTGATCCATGTCAAGAGGGCAGCCTCCTCAGCGCCTCTCAGCCACCTCTTCGCCCAGGGCAGGATCTCCGCCGACGCCCTGCGCTACGACGCGGAGGCACGTGCCGAATTCGTCCGCCGCGTCCGGGAACGTCGCCCCGGGCACCCGGTCGGCGAGGACTTCACTCCGAGGAAGGTCGTCTACGCCATCTCACTCAAGGGCGGCAAGGCCCTGACCACGAAGAACCTGTTCACCTTCGCCCAGGTGTCCCTGCTGCAGGCAACCCGGGCGCTGCGCGCGCAGGGCATCGACGTGGCAGTAGTCGGCATTCCGTCGCCGAACGCCGACTACTGAGCCGCACCATGTCACCCGCGTTGTCGCATCGCGTGCCGCCTTCACAGGCCGGGGGCGTCGGCAGCACCGCTGTTCGCCCTTACATCCGTCCCGGCATGAGACGGTGCCACGCTGGTCCCCCCTCGCCGAGCAACCGGGTGACAGCATCGTCCTGAATGGCCGCTTCACCCTGCCCGAGCGGACCAGTCCACCGTTCATAGACCACGTTGCCCGGCCTGGCCGGCGAGCGGGGCGGCCAGCAGATGAGGCGGACTGGTCGGCGAGGGCGAGCCGCTGACCGTCATGGACGTCCGTGTGTCGCGGCCGCCCACCAGGCCGCCTGGTCTGACCCCAACACGACTGACCCCAACACAGAATGACAACCAAGTAGGACATTTCATTCTCGCGGGACATGCGCGGGACAAGACGCCTGACGGCACATCAGCAAAGCCTCTGACTTGCGAAAATCGCCGGAAACACCGACGGCCTCCGGAGCCGTGTGCGCAGGTTCGAATCCTGCCGGGGGCACTTCGCAGAAGTGCCAGACAGACCCCGTGATCAGCGGAAACGCTGAGAGCGGGGTTTTGTCGTATGCGCGGGCGGGCGGCCCTCTGACAGGTCGCGGTCCGGGCCGCGCGGCGTCGGGTCGGGTCAGGGCCCGGGGGTCGGGCACGCCGCGCCGGGCCCGGCCGTCGGTGACGGCCGGGCGGCAGGGGTCACTTGACGTTGACGGCCTTCCAGGCCGCGTTGACGGCGGTGTACTCCGGGGAGGTCGGGCCGTAGAGGTCGGAGGCGGCGGTGAGGGTGGCGGTGCGGGCGCCGGCGTAGGTGGTGGTGGAGGTCATGTAGGTGGAGAGGGCCTTGTACCAGATGCGGTACGCCTTCTCGCGGCCTATGCCGGTGAGGGTGGAGTTGTCGTAGGTCGGGGAGGTGTAGGTGACGCCGTTGATCGTCTTGGTGCCGCTGCCCTCGGCCAGGAGGTAGAAGAAGTGGTTGGCCGGGCCCGACGAGTAGTGGACGTCGAGGCGGCCGAGGCTGCTGGACCAGTAGTCGGCGGAGTTGCCGTCCTTGCTGGGACGGTCCATGTGGCGGAGCGGGGTGCCGTTGCCGCGGATGTCGATCTTCTCGCCGATGAGGTAGTCGCCGGGGTCGGAGGGGTTCGCGGCGTAGAACTCGACCGCGGTGCCGAGGATGTCGGAGGTGGCCTCGTTGAGGCCGCCGGACTCCTTGCTGTAGCGGAGGTTGGCCGTGGCGGCGGTGAGGCCGTGGGTCATCTCGTGGCCGGCGACGTCGAGGGACGTGAGCGGCTTGGCGTTGCCGGCGCCGTCGCCGTACGTCATGCAGAAGCAGGAGTCGGACCAGAAGGCGTTGACGTACGCGTTGCCGTAGTGGACGCGGGAGTAGGCGGCGACGCCGTCGCCGCGGATGCCGTTGCGGCCCAGCTCGTTCTTGTAGAAGTCCCAGGTGACCGCCGCGCCGTAGTGGGCGTCGGCGGCGGCCGTCTCGCGGTTGCTCGCGAGGCCGTCGCCCCAGGTGTCGGTGGAGTTGGTGAAGAGGGTGCCGGTGCCGCTGGCGGCGCCCTTGAGGTCGTACGTCTTGTGGCCGCCGCGGGCGGTGTCCGTGAGGGTGAAGCCGGGGGCGGTGCCGAGGGTGACCTGGCCGCTGTACTGGGTGTTGCCGACGCCCGTCTCGATCGCCTCGTACGCGTGGAGCTCCTTGCCCGTGGCGGCGTCCGTGATGACGTGGCGCTCGCTCGGCGTGCCGTCGTGCTGGCGGCCCTTCTCCACGGTCTCCCAGGCGAGGACGGGCTTGCCGCCGGCCGCCCAGATCACCTTGCGGGCGCCTTCGCGGGCCTCGGTGGCGGTCGTCGTGGCGGGGACGGCGATGCTCGCCTTCGTCGCCTTCGTGGTGGAGCGGGCGCCGTTCTTCTTCTGGTGGACCACGAGGTCGCCGCCGAGCACCGGCAGGCCGTCGTACGTGCGCTCGTAACGGGTGTGGACCGTGCCGTCCGCGTCCTTGACGACGTCGCGGGCGACCAGCTTCTCGCGGGTGGTGAGGCCGATCGCCTTCGCCGTCTCGGACGCCGACGCCTGGGCCTGGCGGATCGCGGCGGCCCGCTCGGGGGCGCTGAGGACGAGGGCGGTGGCCCCCGGCTCGCTGCCGGTCTCGTTCACGGCCGCGGCTCCGGCGGTTCCGGTCTGGACGCCGACGACGACCATGGCGGCCGAGGCGACGAGGGCGGCGGTGCGGACGACGGTCCGGCGGTGCGAGGACTGCTGGCGGATCACGCGGGCTCCTTCGCTGAAACGCGTGGGGGTTCATGTGGGGGGTGACGCGGAGGGGAGCGTGCCAGCAGAACCGGGTTTTTGACAGGTATGCAACAAGAATGTGACCATCTGTTGTCCGAAGGGCGGGGTGACGCGTCCGGTATGCGGCACCCTCAACGGGGGTGGGCGGGGGCGGTTTTGGGGCATGCGGAAGCCCCCTGCCCCCTCCGGCGGGGAGGTGGGGGCAGGGGGCTTCCGTATGCCCTGGGGAGGGCGGTACGTCAGGCCGAGCGCTTCTTCGGGGTCGACTTCTTCGCCGCAGTCTTCTTCGCCGTCGCCTTCTTCGCCGTTGTCTTCTGAGCTGCCGTCTTCTGCGCCGTTGTCTTCTGCGCTGCCGTCTTCTTCGCCGGCGTCTTCTTGGCGGTCTTCCTCGCCGCCGTTCGCTTCTCCGCCGGCTCCGTCTCGGCCGGCTCCTTCTCGGCCGTGTCCTTCTCCGCCTCCGCCGCCTTCTTCGCCGCCGTCTTCCTCGGCGGGCGGCTCGTGATGTCCGTGACCTCCGCCGGTTCGCCGCGGGCCTCCTTCGCCTCGCGGACGCTCTTCTCCAGCGCCGCCATCAGGTCGATCACCTGGCCGCCGCCGCGTTCCTCGCCCGGTTCCGGCGGCGCGACCCCCTCGCCGCCCGCCGCCTTCGCCGCGATCATCTCCTCCACCGCCTCGCGGTAGTCGTCGTGGAGGGTGCTGATGTCGACCTCGCCGAGGGTGGCCATCAGGGCGTCCGCCAGGTCGAGTTCGGCGTCACGGACGGTGACCGGGGTCTCCGGGGCCACGCCCTCCGGCGCGCGGATCTCGTCGGGCCAGAGCAGGCCGTGCATGGCGATCACGTCGTCCACCACCCGGAGCATGCCGAGCCGTTCGCGGCCCCGCAGCGCGAACTTCGCCACCGCCACCTTGTCGCTGCGCTTCAGCGCCTCCCGCAGGAGCGTGTACGGCTTGGCGGCCGGCACGCCGTTCGCGGAGAGGTAGTACGCGGCGTCCATCTGGAGCGGGTCGATGTCGGCCGCCGGGACGAAGGCGACGATCTCGATCGTCTTGGCCGTGGGCAGCGGCAGCGCGGCCAGGTCCTCGTCCGTGATCGGGATCATGGTGCCGTCGGCGTCCTCGTACGCCTTCCCGATCTCGGCCTGTGTGACCTCCTCGCCGTCCAGCTCGCAGACCTTCCGGTAGCGGATCCGGCCGCCGTCGGCCTCGTGGATCTGGCGGAAGGAGACGGACCGGCTCTCCGTGGCGTTCACGAGCTTGATCGGAATGCTGACCAGGCCGAAGGATATGGCGCCGTTCCAGATCGATCGCACGGTTCGCTCCCTTCGTACCGGTTTATCGGGATTCGTGGGAGCCTCATCGTATGACGCCCATCACAGAGGTGGCGGGGCGCCGCATCACGCTCAGTAACCTCGGCAAGGTCATCCATCCGGCCACCGGCACCACCAAGGGCGAGCTGCTGCACTACTACGCCACCGTCGAGGCCGCGATCCTGCCGCATCTGCGCGACCGGCCCGTGTCCTTCCTGCGCTATCCGGACGGGCCCGACGGGCAGCTCTTCTTCACCAAGAATCCGCCGCCCGGTACGCCCGCCTGGGTGGCCACCACGCCCGTTCCGCGCACCGAGGACCCGCGCGCCCGGCAGGTGATGGTCCAGGACCTGCCGTCGCTGGTGTGGGCGTCCAACCTGGTCGTCGAGTTCCACACGCCGCAGTGGACCGCCGCCGCCCCCGCCGTCGCCGACCGGCTCGTCCTCGACCTCGACCCGGGACCGCCCGCCACCGTCGTCGACTGCTGCCGGGTCGCGCTCCACCTGCGCGAACGGCTCGCCGGCGACGGTCTGACCGCCTTCGCCAAGACCTCCGGCGCCAAGGGGCTCCATCTGCTGGTCCCGGTCGTGCCGACGCCGTCCGGGGAGGTCTCCGCGTACGCCAAGCGGCTCGCCGTCGAGGCCGAGGCGGAGCTTCCGGCGCTGGTCACGCACCGGATGGCGAAGGCGCTGCGCCCCGGAAAGGTCTTCGTCGACCACAGCCAGAACGCCGCCGCCAAGACCACCGCCACCCCCTACACCCTCCGCGCGCGCGAGCGGCCCACCGTCTCCGCGCCGGTCACCTGGGAGGAGGTCGAGGCGTGCGCGGACCCCGCCGACCTCTCCTTCGCCATGGGCGACATCGCGCCACGTCTGGAGCGGTACGGGGAACTGCTGGGGCCCCTGTTCGACGCGGGACGGGCGGGGAGAGTGCCGTGACGAATGCGGTGAACAGCAGCGGCGGCGTCGTGCTGGTGCCGCCGGTGGACGTCATGCGGCCCCGGTCGGTGGCGGAGATCCCCGCGCAGGCTCCGGCGCCCCGGGAGCTGCAGTACTCGCTCAAGCTCGACGGGTTCCGGGCGCTGGCCTTCGTCCTGGAGGGCGGGCGGGTGGTGCTCCAGTCGCGGTCCCGGCGCGACCTCGCCCCCGAGTTCCCGGACGTCGCGGCGGCGCTCGCGGTGCTGCTGCCGCCCGGGATCGTGCTGGACGGCGAGCTGTGCGCGTACCGCGACGGGCGGCTCAGCTTCACCGACCTGCTGCGGACGCACGCCGACCGGGTGCGGACCGGGGTGCCCGTCTCGTACATCGCCTTCGACCTGCTCGCGATGCCCGGCCGGGACGTCCGCGCGCTGCCGCTGCGGGACCGGTGGGAGCTGCTCGGCGCGGCGCTGCGCGAGGCCGGGCCGCCGCTCCAGCGGGTGCTGGCCACGGAGGACGAGGAGACGGCGCGCGCGTGGTTCCGGGACCTGCGGGAGGCGGGCGTGGAGGGCGTGGTGGCCAAGGCGATGGGGTCCGCGTACCGCTCCGGTGCCACCTGGGCGTGGCGGAAGGTGCGGCACGCGGAGACGGTCGACGCGGAGCTGATCGGGCTGATCGGCCCGGCGGAACGGCCGCGGGCGCTGCTGGTCCGGCTGCCGGACGGGCGGGCGGTGCCGACGGTGCCCAGGCTGACGCCGTTGCAGGCCCGCGAGGTCGGCGGGCGGGTCGCGGAGGTCGGCGGCGGCCTCGTGCCGGACACCGATCCCGAGCACGGCCCGTACCTGCGGCTCGCCGTGCCGCTGACGGTGGAGCTGCGGCAGGCCGCCGGACGGCAGACGGGCGCGCCGGCGTTCGTGCGCTTCCGGGGCGAGGGGGTGTGACGTACGGCCGCCGGGCGGTCGTACGACGGCGAGATCCGGCGCCGGGCGGTGCGTTCCTCACTCCCGTGCACGCGCGCGTGAGGCGCACGAGGCCCAACACGCCTGTCGCTGACCGCAGATGGCGCAAACCGAGCGCAACGTTCGCCGGTCCCGGGGTCGGTGGCGTCCGTTCGGCGTCGATGTCCCTCCTGTGGTGCACACTTGCTGCCTGATATGAGGGCTCACGGGGAAGGCGGCCGGGCGATGCTGACGGGGATCGAGGAGGTCGACTGGGCCTCGCTGGGGCACGCGTACGGCCCCGCGGACGACGTTCCGGCGCTGCTCCGCGGTCTCGCCTCGGCCGACCCCGCCGAGCGGGAGGCCGGTCTCGACGGCATGTACGGCGCGGTCCACCACCAGGGCGACGTGTACGACTCCACGCTCGCCTGCATCCCGTTCCTGCTGGAGCTGGTCGCCGACCCCGTCGTCCAGGACCGCGGCGGCATCGTCGAACTCCTCACCAGCATCGGCGGGATCGAGCTCGTCGACGAGGACGACGACCTGAACGGGCCGGCCGGGCCCGGCGGGGACGACGACGGGTTCGTCCCGGCCGCGAACTTCGCGATGGCCGCCGCCGCCGTCGCGGCCGGCGCGGACGTGTTCCTCGGCCTGGTCGACGACGCCGATCCGGAGGTGCGGCTGGCGGTGCCGGTGGCGCTGGCGTCGCTGCACCCGGACCCCGCGCGCGTGCTGACCCTGTTGCGGGAGCGGCTGACCGTGGAGCCGAACACGGAGGTGCGGCTGGCGCTGGTGGAGGCGGTGGGGCGGATCGCGCTGCGGCACGCGTCGCTGCGCGGCGAGACCGTCGACTGGCTGGGCTGGCTGGCGGGCGCGGCGCAGGACCCGGGGCTGCGGCTGGCGGCGCTGGCGCAGCTCGCGCGGTGTGCGCCGGGGCGGATCCCGGACGATGTCGTGGGGCGGGTGACGGCGCTGCTGGAGGAGATCCGGACGGCGCCGGAACCGGGGGACGGGGGCGGCGAGCCGGGTCCGGCGCGGATGCCGGTGACGCTCGTGGGGCAGGTGCGGGAGCTGCTGGAAGAGCACGTGACGGGCCGGCGGACGCCGTGGACGGAGGAGCTGCTGCGGACGCTGCACGGTGCGCTGGACGACCGGGTGGACGACCGGATCGCGCTGATCACGGCGCAGTTGCGGAGCCCGGACGCGGGGCAGCGGTCGGACGCGATCTGGTTGTGCGGCGGGCTGATACGGCTCTGGCGGGGGCGGTACGAGGAGGTCGTGCGGCTCGTCGGGGAGCAGCTGGCCGATCCGGACGCGCGGCTGCGGGAGGCCGCCACCTCGTTCCTGGAGCGGTTGTTCGAGCGGGGCGCGCCGGCGGCGGACGCGTTGGCGGGCGTCCTCGCCCGGGGGGCGGGCGGGGCGCCCGGTGTGTCCGGGGGGCTGCCGGAGCTGACCGGCCGGACCGGGCGGGACGGGGCGCTGCTGGCGCTGGCGCGGAGCGGCGACGCGCGGGCCGTGCCGCTGCTCGCGCGGGCGCTGGAGGGGCCGGGTGAGGTGCGGCGGGAGCTGCTGTACGCGGTGGACGGGCTGGGCCCCGCCGCGGCGGGGCTGGCGCCGTTGCTGCGGCGGCGGCTGGCGGCGGTGGCGCTGGACGAGGACCTGTACGACCGGGCGGCGCCGTTGCTGTACGCGCTGGCGGCGGTGCGGGGCCGGGAGGCGCTGCCGGAGGTGCTGCGGGTGCTGCGCGGGGCGCCGGCGCATCGGCGCGCGTGGGTGCGGGAGGCGGCGGCGCGGACCCTGGGGGCGTTCGGGCCGGCCGCGCGGGAGGCCGTGCCGGAGCTGCGGGAGCTGCTGGCCGCGGAGTCGGCGCCGGTCGCCACGACGGCGGCGGGGGCCCTGTGGGCGGTCGAGGGGGACGCGGACGCGGTGGTGCCGGTGCTGGTGCGGTGGCTGCGGCCGGGGACGTCGGGGGCCGACCGGTGCGCGGCGGCGCAGACGCTGGGCGCGATCGGGCCGGCGGCGGCCGGTGCGGCGCGGGCGCTGCGGCCGGGGCTGACCTCGCGCGACCTGTGGGAGCGGGTGCGGTGCGCGGCGGCGCTGTGGCGGGTGTCCGGGGAGACGGAGCGGACGCTTCCGGTGCTGCTGGCGGCCTGGGAGGAGAACCGGCACGCGCGCGTGGACATCGCGGAGTGCTTCGCGGAGATGGGCCCGGCCGCGGCGGCGGCCCATCTGCCGGTCCTCACGGAGCTGACCCGCCGCCGCCGGCACAACGCCCGCGAGGGCGCCTCCGGCAGCCATGACATCCACCAGGACGAGAAGCTGCTGACCCTGTGCCGGGCGGCCCTGGCCCGCATGGAGCGCCGGGACGCGCGGTAGGCGGCTCCCCCGCGAGACCGGGGCCGCTCCGCCCCGCCATCCTGCCCCGCCCGTCCCTTCCGCCCCTCCCTTCGGCCCCTCCCGTCCGCCCCTTCGTCCTGCCTTCCGCTCGCACGACAATTCCGGCAATCGAACAATGGGAGGCGATTCCGCCTATCGTTCTGATCCGTACGGACTCGGTACCGACTCCGCACCGACCGATCCGGAGGAGCAGCGTGAGACCCCTGACCGTCCGGCTCGCCGCTGCGCCCGCCGCCCTCGTGCTGGGCGCGGTGGTCCTCGCCGGCTGTGGCGGTGAGGGCGGGCTCAAGAGCGACGGTCCGGCGGAGACGGCGGTGGGGCCGGTGCGGCTCTGGCCGGAGCTGCCGCCCGCCTCGGACCCGCCCGTCGACTACGGCGAGACGGACACGCCCCGCGTGCCGGGGATCGCCGTGCGGAACGCCGACGTGCGGAGCGTGGACCCGGTGGCGGTGGTGCGGGCCGAGGTGGCCGCCCGCCCGGGCACGTACTCCGGCGGCGACGGGATGGACGACCCGACCGCCCGCGCGGTCCTCGCCTGCGACACCGCGCCGGCCGCCTGCCCGGTGCTGTCGCCGTACTACCGGGACCTCACCGGGAACGGCCGGGACGAGCTGATCGTGGGGATCCGGATGCCGGAGCAGCAGGTCGCCGTCCGGGTGTACCTCGCCGAGCGCGGCGGGCTCACCCGGGTGATGTCCACGGTCGAGCAGGTGATCAGCGTGGAGCTGGCCGGCCGGGACCTGATCGTGCGGGCCGCGTCGGCGGGGATCCCCGGGTACGAGTACCGCACCGCGTGGTCGTGGGACGAGCGGCAGCACAGCATGCTTCCGGCGCGCGACGAGATCGTGCCCGTACGGACGACGCCCGTGCCGTCCGGGACCGCCGGCCCGCGTCCGGAGCCGGCGCCGTGACCGCGCGCCGGGCCCGCCGGCCCCGGGCGCCCGCCTGGACCGCGACGCTCACCTGGAAGGCCGCGGTCTTCATCGCCGTGATGTGCTGCGCGCTGGCCGCGCTGCTCGGCACGCTGGTGCACGTGTCGGTGACCGGGCAGACCGAGCGGGACGCCCGGGAGAAGGCGCTGGCCCGGCTGGTGGACGTGACCCGGCTGTACGAGGCGGGCGAACCGCTGCCGCCGTTCGCCGGGCTCGATCCGGACGGGCTGCCGGAGCCGCTGCGGCGGCTGACCGCGCGCGGCGAGCGCGGCACCATGGTCGCCGACCACCGGGGGCGGCCCACTATGTGGGCAGCGGGCCCGGCGGACGGGCACGCGCTGGCCGTACGGGTCGACCACAGCCTCGGCGCGGGGACCCTCGACGCCCTGGACCGGTCGATCGTCGGCTCCTCGGTCCTCGCGATCGCGGTGACCCTGGCGGTCGGCGTCACGGCCGTCACCCGGGTCACCCGGCGGCTGCACGCGACCGCGCAGGTGGCCCGCCGGATCACCGCCGGCGACCTGGACGCGCGCGTGGACGACCCGCGGACGCGGGACCCGCGGCGCCCGCAGGACGAGGTGGCGACGGTGTCCGGGGCGCTCGACACCATGGCGTCCTCGCTCCAGCGCAAGCTGCAGAGCGAGCAGCGGTTCACGGCGGACGTGGCCCATGAGCTGCGGACCCCGCTGACCGGCCTCTCGGCCGCCGCCGAACTCCTGCCGGAGGGGCGGCCGGCCGAGCTGGTGCGGGACCGGGTGCGGGCGATGCGCGGGCTGACCGAGGACCTGCTGGAGATCTCCCGCCTGGACGCCCGCAACGAGACGGTCGACCTGGCCGTGCACGACCTCGGCCCGCTGGTGGAGCGGGTGGTGCGGGCGTCCGGCACGGAGACGGAGGTGTGGATCGTCCGGGACGCGGCGGTGGAGACGGACCGGCGGCGCCTGGAGCGGGTCCTCGGCAACCTGGTGGCCAACGCGCACCGGCACGGCCGGCCGCCGGTCGTGGTGACCGTGGACGGTCCGGAGGTGACGGTGCGGGACCACGGGCCGGGCTATCCGGCGTATCTGTTGGCCTCCGGTCCGCAGCGGTTCCGCACCGAGAGCGGCGGCAAGGGGCACGGGCTCGGGCTGACCATCGCGGTGGGGCAGGCGGAGGTGATCGGCGCGGAGCTGGTCTTCGCCGCCGCCCCGGACGGCGGCGCCGAGGCCCGGATCCGCCTGCCGGAGTACGTACGGCTCGCGGACGACGACCCGGAGCAGGGCTGACTGGCCACGCCCCCCTTCGCGGACGACGACCCGGAGCAGGGCTGACCGGCCGCACCGCCGCCCCCGGGGGGGCGCGGCCCCGCACGGCACACCGTCACACAAAAGGGACATACGGCATACGGCTTGCTACGTTGCCGACCATGACCGCACCTCGGACCACGGACGCTCCCCCGGACGCGCCGCCGCCCGGTGTCCGGGTCCCGAAGCGGCGCGGGGTGGAGCTGGTGCTGCTCCTCGGCGCCGTCCTCATCTCCGTCTGCGGCTACGCCGAGGTGGGCCTCGCCCACGACGGGGCCGTGCCGCCGGACGCCGCCCGGTACGGGGCGGGGCTCGGCCTCCTCGCGCTGCTCGCGCACCTCGCCGTGCGGTTCCGGGCCCCGTACGCCGATCCGCTGCTGCTGCCGATCGCCCTGCTGCTCAACGGGCTCGGTCTGGTGCTGATCTACCGGCTGGACCTGGAGACCCCGCGCGACCAGGCGGCCACCCCGCAGCTGATCTGGTCGACGCTCGGCGTGGCGCTGTTCATCGTGGTCGTGCTGGTGCTGCGCGACCACCGGGCCCTCCAGGGGTACGCGTACGTCTCGGTGGCCGCCGCGCTCGCCCTGATGATCCTGCCGATCTTCTTCCCGGCGGTGAACGGCGCCCGGATCTGGATCCGGATCGGCGGGCTCTCGTTCCAGCCGGGCGAGTTCGCGAAGATCCTGCTGGCGGTCTTCTTCGCCGCGTACCTCTCGGCCAACCTCAGCGTGCTCGCGTACGCCGGCCGCCGGATCTGGCGGTTCCAGTTCCCCACCTGGCGGGTGCTCGGGCCGATCGTGGCGATCTGGCTGGTGAGCGTCGGCGTCCTCGTCCTGGAGCGGGACCTCGGCACCTCGCTGCTCTTCTTCGGCCTCTTCGTGATCATGCTGTACGTGGCGACCGGGCGGACCGGCTGGATCGCGATCGGGCTGCTGCTGGCCGCGGCGGGGGCCTTCCTCATCGGGTCCGTCGAACCGCACGTGCACGGGCGGGTGGAGGACTGGCTGGATCCGTACGCCTCCATCCGGGCCGGCGACGGGCCCGGGCAGCTGGCGCAGTCGCTGTTCGCGTTCGCGGCCGGCGGGATGCTCGGCACCGGCCTCGGCCTCGGCCACTCGGTGCTCATCGGCTTCGCCGCCAAGTCGGACTTCATCCTGGCGACGGCCGGCGAGGAGCTGGGGCTCGTCGGGCTGACCGCGCTCTTCCTGCTGTACGCGCTCTTCGTGGCGCGCGGCTACCGGGCGGGGCTCGCGCTGCGGGACCCGTTCGGGCGGCTGCTCGCGGTCGGGCTGGCGTCGATCGTGGCGCTCCAGGTGTTCGTGATCGCGGGCGGGGTGATGGGGCTGATCCCGCTGACGGGCATGGCGATGCCGTTCCTGGCACAGGGAGGGTCGTCGGTGGTGACGAACTGGGTGATCGTCGCGCTGCTGGTCCGGGTCAGCGACTCGGCGCGGGCGCCGCAGCCGGAGGCCGCCGACACCGGCGAGCTCGCCACGGTGGGGGCCGGCCGGTGATCCGGTACATCCGGCGGGCCGCCGCGCTCTGCCTGCTGCTGCTCGCCGCGCTGCTGGTCAACGCGGCCCGGGTGATGCTGGTCGAGGCGGAGGAGCTGGACGCGAACCCGGCCAACCGGCGGAACGCCATCGTCCGCTGGGCCGAGCCGCGCGGCGCGATCGTCGTCGACGGCGAGCCGGTGACGGGCTCCCGGGACAGCGGCCAGCAGCTGCGCTGGGAGCGGACCTACCTGCGGGGTCCGCTGTACGCGCCGGTGACGGGCTACGCCTCCCAGACGTACGGCACCACGCTGGTCGAGCACGCGGAGGACGCGCTCCTCGCCGGCACCGACCCGGCGCTGGCGCCGCTGCCGCTGTGGAACGACCTCACCCGGGGCCGCTCCCCCGGCGGCGACGTGGTGACGACGATCCGGGCGCCGCTGCAGGAGGCCGCCTACCGGGGGCTCGGCGGCAAGCGGGGCGCGGTCGTGGCGCTGGAGCCGTCGAGCGGCCGGATCCTGGCGCTGGTCTCCTCCCCCTCGTACGAGCCGGGGGTGCTCTCCGGCACCGGGCCGGACGTGAAGGACGCCTGGACCCGGCTGACCACCTCGCCGAACCAGCCGATGCTGAACCGGGCGCTGCGGCAGACGTACCCGCCCGGCTCCACCTTCAAGATCGTGACGGCGGCGGCGGCGCTGGACGCCGGCGTGGTGCGGGACGTGGACGCGCCGACGGACACGCCGGACCCGTTCGTGCTGCCGGGCACCCGGCAGGTGCTGCCGAACGAGGCCCGGGGCTGCGAGGACGCCTCGCTCGCGTACGCCCTCCAGTGGTCCTGCAACACGGTGATGGCCGGGCTCGGCGTGGAGGTGGGCCTGGCGGGCATGGTGGAGGCGGCGGAGCGCTTCGGCTTCGGCGACCCGGCGCTGCGGGTGCCGTCGTGGGTGGCGGTGTCGAACTTCGACCGCGACATGAGCCCGGACCAGCTGGCGCTGTCGTCGATCGGGCAGTTCAACACGACGGCGACGCCGCTCCAGATGGCGATGGTGGCGGCGGCCGTCGCCAACACCGGGGAGATCGCGCGGCCGTACCTGATCGAGCGGACGACCACCTCCGGCGGCACGACGGTGGACCGCACCCCGCGCCGCAGCCACCGCCAGGCGATGAACCCGTCGACGGCCCTCCAGCTCCAGCGGCTGATGGTGCGGGCGGTGGACGAGGGCACGGGCGGGAACGCGGCGATCCCCGGCGCCCGCGTCGGCGGCAAGACCGGCACCGCGCAGCACGGCCTCGGCAACACCGGCACCCCGTACGCCTGGTTCATCGCCTGGGCGCAGGCCGAGGACTCGGCCCGCCCGGCGGTCGCGGTGGCGGTCGTCGTGGAGGACGCGGAGGCGTCCCGCACCGACATCAGCGGCGGCGGCAGCGCGGCCCCGATCGCCCGGGACGTGATGCGCGAGGCGCTGCGCCTGGAGGCGGAGGCCCGTACCGCGGGCGCGCCGGGGGCGGGCGGCGGCCGGGACGAGGACGCCGCTCCCGCGCGTCCGGCCGTCCCGCGCGGCGCCCCGGGCGCCGGGCCGCCCTCCGTCAGTCCGACGCGCCGTCCGTGATCGCCTCGGCCACCTCCGCCACGCGGGCTTGTTCCTCGGCGGCGAAGCGTTCGGCGTCGAGGCGTTCCGCGATCTCCTCGTCCTGGGTCATCAGCAGGTCGAGGCTGGAGTCGCCGAGGTCGAAGACGCCCATGTCGAGGTATGCCTTCTGGAGGCGTTCGCCCCACAGGCCGATGTCCTTGACGCAGGGCACGATCCGGCTGAACAGCAGCTTCCGGAAGAGGTGCAGGAACTCGCTCTGCTCGCTGAACTCCTCGGCCTCCTTCTTCGGGATGCCGAAGTTCTCCAGCACCTCGACGCCGCGCAGCCGGTCGCGCATCAGGTAGCAGCCCTCGATGACGAACTCCTCCCGCTCGCGCAGTTCGGCGTCGGTGAGCTGCTTGTAGTGGTCGCGCAGGGCCATCCGGCCGAAGGCCACGTGCCGGGCCTCGTCCTGCATGACGTAGGCGAGGATCTGCTTCGGCAGCGGCTTGTCGGTGGTGTCGCGGATCATGCCGAAGGCGGCGAGCGCCAGGCCCTCGATGAGCACCTGCATGCCGAGGTAGGGCATGTCCCAGCGGGAGTCGCGGAGGGTGTCGTCGAGGAGCGCCTGGAGGTGGTCGTTGATCGGGTACAGCATCCCGATCTTCTCGTGGAGGAAGCGGCCGTAGATCTCGGCGTGCCGGGCCTCGTCCATGGTCTGGGTGGCGGAGTAGAACTTGGCGTCGAGGTCGGGCGCGGACTCGACGATCCGGGCGGCGCAGACCATGGCGCCCTGTTCGCCGTGGAGGAACTGGCTGAAGTTCCAGGAGGCGTAGTGGCGGCGGAGTTCGCCCTTGTCGCGTTCGGTGAGCTTGGCCCAGTGCCGGGTGCCGTACAGGGCGAGCGCCTCGTCGGGGGTGCCGAGCGGGTCGTACGGGTCGACCTCCAGCTCCCAGTCGATGCGGCGGGCGCCGTCCCACTGCTTGTCCTTGCCCTTCTGGTAGAGGGCGAGGAGCCGGTCACGGCCGGCGTCGGCCATGTCGTACTCCCAGGAGAAGCGGGCCTCGCCGGTGGCGGGGATCTCCCGGCCGGGTCCGGACGGGGGGTTCACGTAGAGCTCGTGCGTCGACATCGACCACTCCTTCCGGCCTGACGGCGTGTCAGCCGCTGCCAGCAGGCTCACACGCTGCTGGACGAAGCGTCAACAAGTCGCGCGCGAAGGATTGACGGGCTTGCTGACGGGCAGTCTGATAAAGAGTGACCGACGGTAACCCCGATCTGCCGCCAGCGAGGTGCCCCGCCATGAGTCCCTTCACCGAGCCCGACCTCACCCTGCTGCGGGACGCGCTGGGGCCGCTCCGTGACCGCGAGCGGCTCGCCGCACGGCTCCTGGAGGCGTCCCGCAAGCACTCCCACGACCCCGACGCCGAACTCGACTGGGACGCGCCCTTCGAGGACGGCCTCTGGTACTGGCCGCCGGAGCTGGTCTCGCTCTACGGCACCCCGCTGTGGCGACGGATGTCCGAGGAGCAGCGGATCGCCCTCTCCCGCCACGAGGCCGCGTCGCTCGCCTCGCTGGGCATCTGGTTCGAGGTCATCCTGATGCAGCTGCTCGTCCGGCACATCTACGACAAGCCGCTGACCAGCCATCACGTCGGCTACGCGCTCACGGAGATCGCCGACGAGTGCCGGCACTCGATGATGTTCGCGCGGCTGATCCGCAAGAGCGGGACCGGCGAGTACCCGGTGCCACGGGTCTACCACAACCTCGCCCGGGTCCTGAAGACCGTCTCCACCACCCCCGGCTCCTTCGCGGCGACCCTGCTCGGCGAGGAGATCCTCGACTGGATGCAGCGCCTGACCTTCCCGGACGAGCGGATCCAGCCGCTGGTGCGCGGCGTCACCCGCATCCACGTCGTCGAGGAGGCCCGGCACGTGCGGTACGCCCGCGAGGAGCTGCGCCGCCAGATGGTGACGGCGCCGCGCTGGGAGCGCGAGCTGACCCGCCTCAGCTGCGGCGAGGCCGCCCGGGTCTTCTCCGTCTGCTTCGTCAACCCGGCGGTGTACGACGCGGTGGGCCTGGACCGGCGGGAGGCGGTCGCCCAGGTCCGGGCGAGCGGCCACCGCCGCGAGGTGATGCGGTCCGGCGCGAAGCGGCTGACGGACTTCCTCGACGACATCGGCGTGCTGCGGGGTCCGGGCCGCCGGCTGTGGCGGTCGTCCGGGCTGCTGGCCTGAGCGCCGGGTGGAGCTCCCGGCCCGGACCCGGAGCCGGAGGTACCGGGGTTACGCTGCGGGCATGACGAGCGCCGCTTCCCCCGCGTACCGCCGGCTCAGCGTCGAGGAGCGGCGCGGCCAGCTGCTGCAGGCCGCGCTCGGGCTGTTCGCACACCGGGCGCCGGAGGACGTGTCGCTCGACGACGTCGCCGAGGCCGCCGGGGTGTCCCGGCCGCTGGTGTACCGCTACTTCCCCGGCGGCAAGCAGCAGCTGTACGAGGCGGCCCTGCGGTCCTCCGCCGACGCGCTGCACCACTGCTTCGCCGAGCCCGCCGAGGGCCCGCCGACCGAGCGGCTGGGCCGGGTCCTCGACCGCTACCTCGCCTTCGTGGACGGGCACGACGCCGGCTTCAGCGCGCTGCTGCGCGGCGGCAGCGTCGTCGAGACCGCCCACACCGCCGCGATCGTCGACGAGGTGCGGCGGGCCGCCGCCGGGCAGATCTTCCTGCACCTGGGCGTGGAGCGGCCGGGCGGACGGCTCGCGATGCTGGTCCGCACCTGGATCGCGGCCGTCGAGGCGGCGTCCCTGCTCTGGCTCGGCGACGGCAAGCGGCCGGACGCCGGCGAGCTGCGCGACTGGCTGGTCGACCACCTCGTCGCGGTGCTCGCCGCCGGCTCCGCGCGCGACCCGGAGACCGCGGACGTCGTCCGGCGGCTCCTCGCCCAGGAGGAGCCCGACGGCCCCGTCGCCGGCCTCGCCCGCCGGCTGCTGCCGCTCGCCGGCGACGCGGCGCACCTGCTCGGACCGCCCGCGCAGGCCGGGGGCGGCCGGGAGAGACTTGTCCCGTGAGAAGCGAGAACACCCCCTTCCGCGGCGGCCCGCTCGACGGTCGGGTGCTGCCCATCCTCCTCGGCCCGACCGGCCACCCGCCGAAGTGGTACGAGGTGCCGGTGCCGGCCCACGACGGCCGGCCGCCCATGCTGTACGCGTACCGGCGCGAGCCCGCGGGCCACACCAAGCGGCTCGGGCTGCAGCGGGGCTGGGTCTACGTGTACGCCCCCGAGGGCCGCGAGCGGCGCGAGCTGAAGTGGCCCTGGTCGAAGCCGGGCCCCCGGCCCGCCGGGCCCGGCGGGGAGCCGAACGGGTGAGCCCCGCGCTCCCGTCCGCACGGCACGCCCGTTTCGTACGGTAATCAGAAGAACAGGCGCGTCATGATGCCTCCGGAGCCCGCTCTGGAGGTGGTGGTGACGTGTCGCGAAGGCTGCTGCGCACGGTCTGTACGGGAGCGCTGGCCGCGCTGACGGCCCTGACCGGCACGGCGGCGGCGCCCGCACCGCCCCTACCACCGACAGACCCGCCCGCCGAGTCGGCGCCCGTCGCCTGGGCGGACCCCGCGGCGGAACCGGTCGGCCCGGTGGACCCCGACAGCGCGGAGGCCACAACGGAGCCCCCTGACGCCGCCGACGCCGAGGACCCCGCTGACGCCGAGGACGACGCCGCCGCGCTCGCGCCTCCCGGCGGCGGCTCCGTCGCGACGCTGCTCGCCCGGCTCCGTACCCTCTACCGGCAGGCCGAGGAGGCCACCGAGGAGTTCAACGCCGCCGAGGAGGCGCTGCGGCTCCAGGACGCCGCCACCCGCCGGGTCACCGCCGACCTGGAGACCGCCCGCGCCGAGCTGGCGCGCGGCCGGGCCGACGCGGGGCGACTCGCCCGGGCGCAGTACCAGGGGCGCGCCGGCGACGACTCCCCGCTGCGGCTGCTCTTCGCCCCGGACCCCCAGGCGGCCCTCGACGCGCGGCACCTGGTGGACCGCACGGCCCGCGAGCGCGCCGACGCCCTGCCCCGGCTCCAGGCCGCCGAGCGGCGCGCCGCCGCGCTCGCCGCCGCCTCCCGCACCGCCCTCGGCCGGCAGCGGACGCTCGCCGCCCGGCAGCGGGCCCGGCGGGACGAGGTGCGGAAGAAGCTCGCCGAGGTGGAGAAGCTGCTCGCCTCCCTCTCCGCCGAGCAGCTGACCCGCCTCACCGAACTGGAGCGCACCGAGACGGCCGGCGCCCAGCGCGAACTCCTCGGCTCCGGCGTCCTCGACCTCACCCGCACCCCGTCCCGCGCGGGCGCCGAGGCGCTGGCCTTCGCGGTCGGCGAGCTCGGCAAGCCGTACGCGTGGGGCGCGGAGGGCCCGGACAGCTACGACTGCTCCGGGCTGACGCAGCGGGCGTGGGCGGCGGCCGGCCGGGACATCCCGCGCACCAGCCAGGAGCAGTGGGCGCGGCTGCCACGGGTGGCGCTGGGCGAGCTGCGCCCCGGGGACCTGGCGGTGTACTTCCCCGGCGCCACGCACGTGGCCCTCTACCTGGGCGAGGGCCTGGTCGTGCACGCCCCGCGCCCGGGCGGCCGGGTGAAAGTCTCCCCGCTCGCGGCGAACCCGCTGCTCGGGGCGGTACGGCCGGACCCCGGCGGAACGCCGCTGGCGTCGTACACCCCGCCGGTCCTCCCGGAGGGCGCCCGGGAGGGCTCGGACGAGGGGTACGACGCGGTGTCCGCGCCGCCCGGACCCGGCGGCGGCGGTCAGGCGCCGGCGACCGAGGCCAGGTAGGCGGCGGCCTTCTCCGGGTCGAAGAAGAAATTCTCGAAGTCGGCCGGGTCGTCGAAGCCGTTGGCGAAACGGTCCGCGACCGGCTGGAGCCCGCCGGCCGCGCCCAGCAGGTTCAGCACGTGCTCCGGCGGCGGCGCCAGCATGGCGTTGGTCCACTTGGTGACCGGCTCGGCGGTCTTCCAGTAGCGGTCGAAGGCGGACCGCATCCACTCCTCGTCGAAGGGCCGGTCGCCGTGCTCGACGATGGCCGCGAGGTAGGCGGCGGCGCACTTGGACGCCGAGTTGGAGCCCTGGCCGGTGATCGGGTCGTTGGCGACGACGACATCGGCGACGCCCAGGACCAGGCCGCCTCCGGGGAGCCGGCCGACCGGGTTGCGGACGGTCGGGGCGTACCGGCCGGCGAGGGTGCCGCCGGCGTCGGTCAGCTCGACGCGGGTGGCGCGCGCGTACTCCCAGGGCAGGAACTTCTCCATGAGCTCCAGCGTCAGCGCCAGGTGCTCGGCCGGGTCCTTGACGCCCTGGAAGGCGTCGACGGGGCCGCCGGGGATCCCCTCCCAGAAGAGGATGTCGGCACGGCCGCCGAGGGTGAGCGTCGGCATCACGAAGAGCTCGCCGACGCCGGGCACGATGTTGCAGCGGACCGCGTCGAAGTCGGGGTGCTCGGGGCGGGGGCCGAGGCCGTGCACGTACGCGACGGCCAGCGCGCGCTGCGGCTCGGCGTACGGGGAGCGGTCGGCGTCGCGGCCGAACATGGAGACCAGCTCGCCCTTGCCGGCGGCGACGAGCACGAGGTCGTAGCGGCGGGCGAAGAAGTCGAGGTCGCCGACGGCCGCGCCGTGGATGACGAGCTGGCCGCCGCGCTGGGCGAAGGTCTCCATCCAGCCGGCCATCTTCACGCGCTGGTCGACGGACTGGGCGTACCCGTCGAGCTTGCCGACCCAGTCGATGAGGCGGGCGGACTCGGGGCCGGCGACGGAGACGCCGAGGCCCTCGATCTTCGGGGCCTGGGACTCCCAGAAGTTCAGGCCGAGGTCGCGCTCGTGCCCGAGCGCGGTGGCGAACATGCACTGGGTGGACATGACGCGGCCGGAGCGGATCTCGTCCGCGGTCCGGTTCGACATGAGGGTGACCTCGTAGCCGTGGGACTGGAGGCCGAGGGCGAGCTGGAGACCGGACTGTCCGGCTCCGACTATGAGTATCTTCCGCATGGGTGGTGCTGCTCCTGGCGAGAACGGGGAGGTGGGGGGCGGGGACGGGGACGAACGGCGGGGGTGGCGGCCGCTATTCGGGCGTGGCGGAGAGCGCGTGCTCGACCATGGCGAGCAGGGTCTCCACCACGCTGTAGCGCTTGCGCGCGTCCATGATCACCACGGGGACCTCCGGGGTGATCGTCAGGGCCTCCCTGACGTCCTCCGGGTCGAACCGCGGGGTGCCCTCGAAGTGGTTGACGGCGACGACGTACGGCAGGCCGCAGCTCTCGAAGTAGTCGAGCGCCGGGAAGCAGTCGGTGAGCCGGCGGGTGTCGGCGAGCACGATCGCGCCGATCGCGCCGCGCACGAGGTCGTCCCACATGAACCAGAAGCGCTGCTGGCCGGGGGTGCCGAAGACGTACAGCACCAGGTCGTTGTCGAGCGTGATCCGGCCGAAGTCCATCGCCACGGTGGTGGTGAGCTTGTCCGGGGTGGCGGTGAGGTCGTCGGTCTCCTCGCTGGCCCGGGTCATCAGCGCCTCGGTCTGGAGCGGGGTGATCTCCGAGACCGCGCGGACGAAGGTGGTCTTGCCGACGCCGAAGCCGCCCGCGACCACGATCTTCGTCGCGATCGGGGCGCGCGAGTGGTCGAGCTGCCAGTCCTGGGCCCCGTCCTCCGGGTCGGGTTCCGGGCCGGGCTCCGCGTCGGCGCGCCCGGGCTGGGCGGGGATCGCGGCGGCGGGGACGGTGTCCGCCGGAGGAGCGGCGGGGGTGTCGACGGCGGGGTCGACGGCGGTGGCGTCAGAGACGGCGGAGTCCACTCAGCACCCTTTCGAGGAGCGCGCGGTCGGGCTGGCCGGTGCCGTGACCGGTCCCGTACACACGGATCTTTCCCTGGTCGGCCAGGTCGCTGAGCAGCACCCGGACGACACCCAACGGCATCTTGAGGAGGGCCGAGATCTCGGCCACGGTCCGCATCCGGCGGCAGATCTCGACGATGGCGCGCATCTCGGGCATCAGCCCCCGGGCGCCGGGGCCGCCGTCCGTGAGGACCTTGCGGGCGACCGGCGCCTCCAGGGCGGCCACGAACGTCTCGACGAGCAGCACGTGCGCGAACCGGGTGCGCCCGCCGGTGAGCGAGTACGGGCGCACGCGCGCGGGGCGCCGTCCCTCGCCCCGGACGGGCAGCCGGTGGGCGGCGGCGATCGGCGAGGTCACCGGTAACTCTCCATCGACTTGCGCAGCTCGCTGCGGACTTCGGGGGTGAGGACGTGGCCGGCGCGGCCGACGAAGAGCGCCATGTGGTACGCGATGACGCTCATGTCGCAGTCGGGGGTGGCGTGCACGCCGAGCAGCGAGCCGTCGCTGATCGACATGACGAAGACGCTGCCCTCCTCCATGGCGACCATGGTCTGCTTCACGCCGCCGCCGTCCATGAGCCGCGCGGCGCCGACGGTGAGGCTGCCGATGCCGGACACGATGGTGGCCAGGTCGGCGCTGGAACCGCGCGGGCCGCGCGGGCGGGCCGTCCCGTCGTCGGCGGCCGGGCCCGGCCGCTCGTCGGGGTCGGAGGAGAGCAGCAGGAGCCCGTCGGAGGAGACGACGGCGACCGAGCGGACGCCGGGCACCTCCTCCACGAGGTTGCCCAGCAGCCATTGCAGGTTGCGGGCCTCCGTGCTCGGTCCGTACGTACCGGTGGTGCTGGTGGTGCTCGTTCCCGTGGCGGTCAACTGCGTGCCTCCTCGACTGTGTCCCCCGTCATCTCCTCTGTACGCGTGGTGTCTCCGGCTGCTATCTCCGCCTCGACGTCCCGCCGCCCGGCCACGGCGCCCCGGTGGAAGCCGCCCAGGCGGCGGCGGAGCGCCTCGGCGTCGACCGAGCCCTGGCGGGGCGCGGTGGGCGCGGCGGGGCCGCGGACGACCTGCGGGGTCCGCTTGGGCAGGCCCTTGTCGGTCACGCGCTCCCACTGCGCGGGCCGCGGTCCGGGCACCTGCGCCTCGTCGGCGGGCCCGGCCTGCTCGGGCACGACCGGGGCGGGTGCCTCGGCGGCCCGCTCGTGCCCGTCCGGCTCCGGCGGCGGGTCGGGCAGCCGGACCTGGAGGGTCGTCTCGGAGACGGACTCGGCGGGCTGCCCGTGGTCGGGGGCGTGGCCGGGGCCGGGGCCGTACTCAGAGCTCTGGGCGGAGTCCTGGGCGGAGTTCTGGGCGGAGTTCTGGGCGGGGCCGTGGTCGTGGTCGTACGGCTCCGGGGTGGTCGGCTCGGGCGCGTACGCCGGCGCGGGCTCCGGCTGCGGCCGCGTGTCCGGCTGCGATGCGGGCGCGGGCGCGGGCTCCGCCTCGTACACCGGCTCCGGCTCGGGCTGCGATGCCGCCGGCCCGGGCTGGGGCTCGGACTCCGTCTCGCGGAAGGCGCGTTCCGCCGCCTCGACGAGCGGGTCGCGGGTGCGGGACGGGAGGGCGTTGGAGTTGGCCTCGGCCTCCGAGCCGGGAAGGTGCAGCACGGGGACGGTGCCGGTGCCCGCGAGCAGGGCCGGGTCGGGGACGGCGGCCGGGGGCGCGCTCGGCAGCAGCGGGAGCGGCAGCACCACGACGGCGGCGGTGCCGCCCGGCTTCTGCTCGCGCAGCTCGACGCCGACGCCGTGCCGGGCCGCGAGCAGGGAGACGACCCGCATGCCGAGCCCCTCGCCCTCGAAGGCGTCCGGATCGGCGGCGGCGAGACGGGCGTTGAGGTCGTTGCGCCGGTGCTCGGGGATCCCTATGCCGGAGTCCTGGACGGAGAGCATGACCTCGCCGGTCTCCAGGAGCCAGCCGGAGAGCTGGACCTCGGCGTCCGGCGGGGAGAACGAGGTGGCGTTCTCCAGGAGTTCGGCGACGAGGTGGCTGAGGTCGTCGGCGGCGAAGCCGGCGAGCTGGGCGTGCGGCGGCAGCGACTGGATGGTGACCCGCTCGTACCGCTCGATCTCGCTGACGGCGGCGCGCAGCACGTCGACCAGCGGCACCGGCCCGGTGTGGCCGTGGACGTGCTCGTGCCCGGCGAGGACCAGCAGGTTCTCGCTGTGGCGGCGCATGACGGTCGCCATGTGGTCGAGCTTGAAGAGGGTGGCGAGGCGGTCCGGGTCCTGCTCGCGCTCCTCCAGCTTCTCGATGACGGCGAGCTGCCGGTCGACGAGGCCGAGGCTGCGCAGCGAGAGGTTGACGAAGGTGTGCTGGACGGTGCCCCGGAGGCGTTCGAGGTCGGCGGTGAGCACCGCGATCCGGCCCTGGAGCTCGGCGCGCTGGGCGGCGAGTTCGGCCTGGGCGGCCTCCTCGGCGGCGACCAGGCCGGCCCGCTCGCCGGTGAGCCGGGCGGTGTGCGCGGAGAGCGCGGCGAGCCGGCCCTGGAGGGTGTTCAGGGAGCGGACGACCTGGGCGAACTCGTCGTTGCGGCCGGTGAAGCGGACGGCGTCCTCGGTGGCCGGCTCCTGGGCGGCGGCAAGCCGGGCGGCGCCGAGGCGGAGCACGGCGAGCGGCCGGGTGAGGCTGCGGGCGACGTACGTGGAGACGCCGACGGCGAGCAGGAGGCAGCCGCCGAGGAAGGCGAGGCGCAGTTCGAGGGCGGTGACGTCGTCGTCGCGGAGGGCGGTGAGCCGTTCGACCCGCTTGGCGGCGAGGGTGGACTCGACGCCGCGCATCTGCTCGATGCGGGCGGAGAGCGCCGCGTCGAGGGCGGACGGGGACGTGCGGGTCTCCGCCTCGGAGAGGGCCGGCTGGTCGGTGAGCCGGCCGAGGGCCTGCTCGGCGGTCTTGACCTCGGGGCCGGCGACGGTCCCGGCGAGGGAGTCGCGGGCGGCGGGCCCGGCGGAGCGGTCGAAGTCGCCGAGGGCGGCGAGTTCCCGGACACGGGCCTGCTGGGCGGCGGCGCTCAGCTGGTCGCGGGCCCGCTCGGCCTCCTCCTTGCCCTCCGGCTCCTCGGCGACGTACGTGCCGGTGGCGGGGTCGTAGCGGAGGTCGCCGCTGGGCTCGGGCTGCGGGACGGCGAGCGCGGCGAGCAGCAGGCCGCGGGTGGCGGACGCCTGCTCGACGGCGCGGCCGAGGTCGGCGGGGGCGCGGCCGGTGCCGGTGAGGACGGGGTCGGTGGCGCGCGGCGGGGTCCGCTCGGCCAGGTCCTCGGCGAGGTCCTGGAGCTTGGCGATGACGTCGCTGTACGCCTTGTGGGCCTCCAGGGCGGTGCCTTCGCCGCTGACGGCGGCGCGGCGGACGGAGGCGACGCCGGCGAGCTCCCGGCGGAGCGCGTCGGGGGCGGCGGACCGGATCTCGTCGATCTGGCGGTCCACGCGGGTCGACTTGGCGGGGGTGAGGGTCCGCCGGTCCTTCTTCGGGCCGGTCTGCTCGTCGCGTCCGGCGGCGACGAAGGCGACGACCTCGTCGCGCTCGTCGGCGAGGGAGTGGGCGAGGGTGACGGCCTGCCGGTCGAGCTCGGCGAGGGTCACCAGGCGCCGCGACTCGTTCAGTTCGGTGGAGGCCGTGAGGACGGCGGGGGCACCGGCGCCGACGACGATGACGCCGACGAGGGCGACGCCGGCGACGAGCCGGTTCCGGACGCGCTTGGCCCGGCCGGCGGGGGTCTGCGCGGACGCGGGCGCGGCGGCAGGGGCGTTGGGGCCGGTGGCGGTGGCGCCGGCGGTGGATCCGGTTCCGGTGCCGCCACCGGGGGCGGTGGATCCGGTTCCGGTTCCGGTTCCGGTGCCGGTTCCCGTGGGCGCGGCGGCACGGGCTCCCGGCGCGCTCCCCGGGTTCGGCGAGGTGCCGGGGGCCGGCGGCTCACCGGGGGTCTGGCTCCGCGCGCCGTTCATGCTCCGAGGCCGCTTCTTCTGCACCGGTGCTCGCATCCTTGACTCGTCCGCCCACACAGCAGAGGTGACGGCCGGTCACGAGGTCCTGCCCCCACCCCTGGTACGGCTTCCGACCATTCCAGCGCTTCTCGGCAGGGGACGGGCATCGGCCGCTCCGCCACCCGAACGAGTGAACAACACTCCTGAGTTGGCGAACAACTTCCGGCGACCGCCGCCGGGGGCATGTGCCGGGCCCCGGCTGGATCTTCCGGGCGGGCTTTGGCAGGATGCCCGCCCGCAGCTCGCCGGAGGTGACGGTTCCGCCGTCCGGGCGGGCCTCGGCTGGTTGGTACAGGCCATTTTCGGCCCTTTGCAGACGGTGTGAAGACCTCGCGCGAGCCGGGCACACTGGACATCATGCGCAGCGAAGTCGCCACCCTCCCCGGCAGCCCCGAACGCCCCAACGAGGACTGGGCCGCCGCAGCTCTGCCCGCCTCGGGCGGCGGGGGGACGCTGGTCCTCCTGGACGGGGTGACCCCTCCCCCGGGTGAGGACGGTTGTGTGCACACGGTGCCGTGGTTCACCGCGCGACTCGGCGGCGCTTTGACCGAACTGTCCGCTTCCCGCGCCGATCTGACGCTGTCCGAGATCCTGGCCCGGGCAATCCGGCGCACCGCGGAGCTCCACGCGGACACCTGTGACCTTTCTCACGTCCGTACGCCCCAGGCGACGGTGGTCCTCGCGCGGTGGGACGCGGAGGCGGTCGACCACCTCGTCCTCTCCGACTCGGTACTGCTGCTCCAGGCGCCGGACGGCTCGGTCCGGGCGGTGGTGGACGACCGGCTGGACCGGATCCCCCGCGAGGCGCTCCGCTCGCACGAGGCGGCGGACCGGCTGCGGAACCGGGAGGGCGGCTTCTTCACCGCCGCCGCGGACCCGTCGGTGGCGGAGCGGGCGGTGACCGGGCGGACCCCGCTGGCGGAGGTGCGGGCGCTGGCGGCGCTCACGGACGGGGCGAGCCGCTGGGTCGAGCGGTTCGGCGCGGGCGACTGGACGGAGTGCGCGCGCGTCCTGGCGAAGGAGGGCCCGGCGGGGCTGCTCCAGCGGGTGCGGGTGCTGGAGACGGAGGACGCGGCGGCGGGCGGCGGGCGGCGCGGGAAGCTCCACGACGACGCGACGGGCGTGTACGTGACGTTCTGACGCGGTGCGGCTCAGCCCTCGGAGCGCTGGTTGAAGTGATGGAGCAGCCGGGCCAGTTCGGCGACCTCGGCGCGGTCCCAGTCGGCGAGCTTGCGGACGTACCGCTCGCGGCGGGCGTCACGGACGTGCCGGAAGCGGGCGCGGCCCTCGTCGGTGAGCCGCACGAGGGAGGCGCGCCCGTCGGCGGGGTCGGGGTCCCGGGCGACGAGGCCGAGCTGTTCGAGGGCGCGCAGCTGCCGGCTCAGGGTGGCCTTGCCGACGCCGAAATAGGCGGACAGCTCGGTGGCGCGCTGCGGCCCGGCGTCGTCGAGCCGCACGAAGAGCCCGTACGCGGACGACTCCAGCTCCGGATGGACCTCCCGCGCCATCTCCCCGGACTGCGCCCGGGCCCGCCGCAGGAACACGGCCAGCTCCCGCTCCAGCGCGAGGAACTCCCGCTCGGCCCCGCCCTTCCCGCCCGCGCCGACGCCTCCGGCTCGGCGGGACCCGGCGGACTGAGCACCGTCGCCGGCCTGAGCGCCTTCTCCGGCCGGGCCGGCACCGTCGCCGCCGGCGCCACGGGGCGCTCCCGTCCCCTCGGCCTCCCGGCCGGTCCGGGAGGCCCCGGAGGGCGCATCGCCCCCGGCGGCCGTCCCGTCGCCGGGCCCGTGCGCCGGGGTTCCCCCGGGCGTGGCGTCGTCTTCACCGGCCGTACCGCCTGCGCGCACGCCGCACCTCCCGCGGGTGTTTCGTCGGGTGAAAGTTTGCCGCCGCGGCACCGCATCGCCGCAGCTCCTCCAGTATTTCGCAGGAGTAGACCAACGGCGGCGCCCGGCCCCTCTTCCACCCCGGCTGTCTACGTGCGTAGAGTCACCGTCGAGCACGTGACTGACATGTCCACACCACCCCCAGCGACACCGACCTCTCGGGAGTCACGCCATGCGTGTGCGCAGATCCGTCCCCACCACCCTGCTCGCCGGCCTCGCCGCCACCGCCCTCGTCCTGCCGCTCGCCGGCCAGGCCGGCGCCGCCGACCCCGGTGCCCGCGCCGCCGTCCCCGCGCGCGGCACCGCCCACATGGGCATGGGCGTCCTCAAGCACGACGGCCGGGGCGCCACCGCCCCCGGCGACGTCTCCGCCCTCGCCACCTGGACCGAAGGCGTCGACGTCTCCAGCCACCAGGGGAACGTCGCCTGGTCCACCCTCTGGAGCAGCGGCGTGAAGTGGGCCTACGTCAAGGCGACGGAGGGCACGTACTACAAGAACACCTACTTCACGCAGCAGTACAACGGCTCGTACAACGTCGGCATGATCCGGGGCACGTACCACTTCGCGACCCCGGACACGACGACCGGCGCCGCCCAGGCCGACTACTTCGTCAACAACGGCGGCGGCTGGTCCAAGGACGGCAAGACCCTCCCCGGCGTCCTCGACATCGAGTGGAACCCGTACGGCGCCACCTGCTACGGCAAGACCCAGTCCGGGATGGTCACCTGGATCCGCGACTTCCTGAACCGGTACAAGGCCCGCACCGGCCGCGACGCCGTCATCTACACGGCGACCAGCTGGTGGAAGCAGTGCACCGGCAACTACTCCGGCTTCGCGTCCACCAACCCGCTGTGGATCGCCCGGTACGCCTCCGAGGTCGGCGAACTCCCGGCCGGCTGGCCGTACTACACGATGTGGCAGTACACCTCGTCCGGCCCGACGGTCGGCGACCACAACCACTTCAACGGCGATCTCTCGCGCGTCCAGGCGCTCGCGAACGGCTGACGCCCGCACGGAGAACGGCGGTTCCGGGACGGCTGCGACAAGTGCCGCTCCCGGAACCGCCGTTCGTCTTCACCGTCACTCCACGCCCCCACCACTTCCCGCGCCCCGGTGGGGGCTTTTTGCGTTCACCCCCTTGCTCATTGGTATGGACCAATGCGAGTCTCTATCCCGGTCGCCCGGGTCCCAACCCCCGTGCGCCCCGCGCGCGTTGCTCGTTCCGTACTCCCCCACGCACGAGAGAGAGCCCCCGCATGCCGTCCACCCGCCGTACCGCCGCGGGCGTCGCCGCCCTGTCCGCGGCCGCCGCGCTCGTCGGACTCACCCCCACCACCGCCGCCGCCCACGGAGCCGTCTTCAACCCCGTGAGCAGGATCGCCGCCTGTTACGCGGAAGGCCCCGAGAGCCCCGACTCGCAGGTGTGCAAGGACCTCGTCGCCGACTCCGGCACCCAGCCGCTCTACGACTGGAACGAGGTCAACATCGCCAACGCCGACGGCAACCACCGCGCGCTCATCCCCGACGGCAAGCTCTGCTCGGCCAACCGCGAGAAGTACCGCGCGCTCGACTGGGCGCGCACCGACTGGCCCGCCACCCCCGTCAGCGCCGGCTCCTTCGGCTTCCGGATCCGCGCCACCGCCGCGCACTCCGGCACGATGACCATGTACATCACGAAGCCCGGCTTCGACCCGACGCAGCCGCTCAAGTGGTCCGACCTCGACGCCGCCCCGGTCGCCGTGTACCCCACCACCCGCACCGCCACCGAGGGCTTCTACTCCTTCACCGGCACCCTGCCGGCCCGCACCGGCCGCCACGTCGTCTACATGGTCTGGCAGCGCAACGACAGCCCCGAGGCGTTCTACAGCTGCTCCGACGTCACCTTCGGCACGGCCGCCGCCTCCGCCGCGGCGCCGAAGGCCGAGGCGCCGACCGAGGCCGAACTGGCCGCGGGCGCCGAGCTGTCCACCGTGAGCCACGCGGGCCACGGCGGCGACGAGCAGCCGCCGGCGCTCTCCGCCGAAGCCGCCGCGACCCCCGGCTCGCCGCTGCCGCTCGCCCTGGCCGGCGCGGGCGCCCTCGCCGTCTTCGGCGCGGGCAGCCTGTTCCTGGGCCGCCGCCGCGGAACCTCCGCCTCCTAGGGGAGCCCCCCTCCGCCCCTGGGAGGGGCCTCGCCCCCGGAGCGCGCGCTCCGGGGGCGATTTCGCGCCATCTGCGCGGGGACGGGTGGAAGCCGGGACGTTCGTGGACACCCTTGGAGAAAGCACGTTCGAACGCCCGTCAGCGCACCACCGGCCGCCCGTGAAGGAGAGCGCTCCATGCGGAACCAGCAGCGGTGGGTCTACCACCGCGGGGAAGGACCGCGCACGTTCGGGGTGGAGGAGGAGCTCCTCCTGGTCGATCCCGAGACCGGACTTCCGCAGCCCCTGGCCGGCACCGTCACCGAGATCGCCGCCTGGCACGCCGACGCCGGGCCGAAGACCGAGGGCCCGGAGCCGGCGAAACCCGAGTTGTACTCCGAGCAGCTAGAGATCGGCACCACCCCCTGCGTCACCACGCCCCAGCTCGCCGACCAGCTGCGCCGGGCACGGCTGGCCGCCGCGGCGGCGGCCAAGGAGGCCGGGGTGGCGATCGCCGCGCTCGCGACCCCGCCCGTGGACTTCGGTCCGCTGCTCACCCCCGACGAGCGCTACCGGCGGATCCACGCGCGGTACGCGCACCTGGTGGACGAGGAGTTCGCCTGCGCCTGCCACGTCCACGTCCACCTCGCCTCGCCGGAGGAGGGGGTCGGCGTGCTCGACCGGATCCGGCCCTGGCTCGCCCCGCTCCTCGCGCTCAGCGCCAACTCCCCCTACTTCCAGGGCGTCGACACCGGATACGCGAGCTGGCGCCACCAGCTGTGGCAGCGCTGGCCGATGGCGGGCCCGAGCGAGCTGTACGGGGACGTGGAGGCGTACGAGCGGACCACGCGCGCGATGCTCGCCAGCGACGTGCTGGTCGACGACCACATGGTCTACTTCGACGCCCGGCTCTCCCGCCGCTACCCGACGGTCGAGATCCGGGTCGGCGACGTGTGCCTGGACGTCGAGGACACCGTCCTGCTCGCCGTGCTCAGCCGCGCCCTGGTGGAGACCGCGGCCCGCGAGTGGCGCCTGGGGCTGCTCCCCGACCCGGTGTCGACGGTGGTGCTGCGGCTCGCCGCCTGGCGCGCCAGCCGGTACGGGCTCGGCGGCGAGCTGCTCGACCCGCGCAGCTGGCGGCCCGCCCCGGCCGGCGAGGTGCTGCACGCCCTGCTCGACCACGTGCGCCCCGCCCTCGCGGACGCGGGCGACCGGGAGCGCGCCGAGGCGGGCGTGGAGCGGCTGCTGGCCCGGGGCACCGGGGCGGACGCCCAGCGGCGGGCCGCCCACTCCGGCGACCCGACGCTGGCCTCGGTGATCGTCGACGCCGTGCGCCGTACCACCCCGGCGTGAACCGACGGCGTCAGGTGCTCCCGGTACGCGCGCGTACCGGGAGCACCGGACGTCAGGACCCGGGCGTACCGGCCGCCCCGGGCGGGGCGCCGGCGCCCGCCGCTGACACCCCGGCCGTGACGCCGGGCCCGGCGGCCCGGCTCTCGCGGCCCGGTCAGGCGGCGACCGGGACCGGGACCTCCGCCGGGGCCAGGGCGATCTCCAGGACCTGGCGGACGTCGGTCACCGGGTGGACCTCCAGCTTCTCCAGGACCTCGGCCGGGACGTCGTCCAGGTCGGCCTCGTTCCGCTTGGGGATGACGACCGTGGTGATCCCGGCCCGGTGCGCGGCGAGCAGCTTCTGCTTCAGGCCGCCGATGGGCAGGACCCGGCCGGTGAGGGAGACCTCGCCGGTCATGGCCACGTCGGTGCGGACCAGCCGGCCGCTCAGCAGCGAGGCCAGCGCGGTCGTCATGGTGATGCCCGCGCTCGGGCCGTCCTTCGGGACCGCGCCCGCCGGGAAGTGGATGTGCACGCCCCGGTCCTTGAGGCCGGTGACGGGCAGTTCCAGCTCCGCGCCGTGCGAGCGGAGGAAGGAGAGCGCGATCTGCGCGGACTCCTTCATCACGTCGCCCAGCTGGCCGGTGAGGGTCAGCCCGGCGCCGCCGGTCTCCGGGTCGGCGAGGGACGCCTCCACGAAGAGGACGTCGCCGCCCGCGCCGGTCACGGCCAGTCCGGTGGCGACACCGGGCACGGCCGTACGCCGCTCGGCCGGGTCCTGGGCGGACTCGGGCACGTGGTGCGGGCGTCCGATGAGGTCCCGCAGGTCGTCGGGCGTGACCATGAACGGCAGCTCGCGGTCGCCGAGTTCGTGCTGGGCCGCCACCTTGCGGAGCAGCCGGGCGATGGACCGCTCCAGGGTGCGGACGCCGGCCTCGCGGGTGTACTCGCCTGCCAGCTTCCGCAGCGCCGCCTCGTCCACGGTCACCTCGCCGGTCTCCAGGCCGGCCCGCTCCAGCTGCCGGGGCAGCAGGTGGTCGCGGGCGATGACGACCTTCTCGTCCTCGGTGTAGCCGTCGAGGCGGACCAGCTCCATGCGGTCGAGCAGGGCCTCGGGGATGGCTTCGAGCACGTTGGCGGTGGCGAGGAAGACGACGTCGGAGAGGTCGAGTTCGACCTCCAGGTAGTGGTCGCGGAAGGTGTGGTTCTGCGCCGGGTCGAGGACTTCGAGCAGGGCCGCGGCGGGGTCGCCGCGGAAGTCGGAGCCGACCTTGTCGATCTCGTCGAGGAGGACGACGGGGTTCATGGACCCGGCCTCCTTGATCGCCCGGACGATCCGGCCGGGCAGGGCGCCGACATAGGTCCGCCGGTGGCCGCGGATCTCGGCCTCGTCGCGGACGCCGCCGAGGGCGACGCGCACGAACTTCCGCCCCATGGCGTGGGCGACGGACTCGCCGAGGGAGGTCTTTCCGACGCCGGGCGGCCCGACGAGCGCGAGCACGGCGCCGCCGCGGCGCCCGCCGACGACGCCGAGCCCGCGCTCGGAGCGCCGCTTGCGGACGGCCAGGTACTCGGTGATGCGCTCCTTCACGTCCTCCAGGCCCGCGTGCTCGGCGTCCAGGACGGCCTTGGCGCCCTGGATGTCGTACCGGTCCTCGGTCCGCTCGTTCCACGGCAGTTCGAGGACGGTGTCGAGCCAGGTGCGGATCCAGGAGCCCTCCGGGGACTGGTCGCTGGACCGCTCCAGCTTGTCGACCTCCTTGAGGGCGGCCTCGCGGACGGCCTCGGGGAGGTCGGCGGCCTCCACGCGCGCGCGGTAGTCGTCGGACTCCTCGCCCTCCTTCTCGCCGTTCAGCTCGCGCAGCTCCTTGCGGACGGCTTCGAGCTGGCGGCGCAGCAGGAACTCGCGCTGCTGCTTGTCGACGCCCTCCTGGACGTCCTTGGCGATGGTCTCGGCGACGTCCTGCTCGGCGAGGTGCTCGCGGAGCTGGGCGGTGGCGAGCTTCAGCCGGGCGACGGGGTCGGCGGTCTCCAGCAGGGCGACCTTCTGCTCGACCGTGAGGAAGGGCGAGTAGCCGGAGTTGTCGGCGAGCGCGCCGACGCCGTCGATCTGCTGCACCCGGTCGACGACCTGCCAGGCGCCGCGCTTCTTCAGCCAGGTGGTGGCGAGCGCCTTGTACTCCTTGACCAGCTCGGTGACGGCGCCGGGCAGCGGATCGGGAACGGTCTCCTCGACGACCGTCCCCTCGACCCACAGGGCGGCGCCGGGCCCGGTCGTCCCGGCCCCGATCCGCACCCGCCCGATGCCGCGGATGAGCGCCCCCGGGTCGCCGTCGGACAGCCGCCCGACCTGCTCGACGATCCCGAGCACGCCGGTCCCGGCGTACGTCCCGTCGACCCGCGGCACCAGCAGCACCCGCGGCTTCCCGCCGGCTCCCCGCGCGGCGGCCTGCGCGGCCTCGACGGCGGCGCGCACCTCGTTGTCCGACAGATCGAGCGGCACGACCATCCCGGGCAGCACGACCTCGTCATCGAGCGGCAGCACAGGCAGAGTGAGCGGCACGGACGGCTTGGAGCCAGCAGTCATGATCTCCCCTTCGGCAGTCAAGTTGAGCTATGCCGACTCAATGCTTGTGAGCCTCCGAATGTTCCCCGGCCGTTGTTCGCTGTGAGCGATCACCCTGCCGGGCAGGGTCTCTCGCTGGCGGACCTGGCGTGTTCCGGCTGCGGCCGTCCGTGGGGGCGGGCATGCTCGGGCGCATGGAGAGTCGTGTGCGGGGGCGGCGGGTGTGGGGTGCGGTGCCGGCGGTGGCGGCGGCGCTGGTGCTCGGGGCGGTCGGGTGCGCCGACGCCGACGTGCCCGAGCGGGGCGGGAGCACGACCAGGGTGGAGGTCCCGGCGGAGCCGCGGGCCGAAAGCGTGCTGGTCGAGGTGGGGGTGAGCGGGGGGTTCGCCGGCGTGGACAACCGGCTCGTGGTGCGGGAGGACGGCTCCTGGACCGTGCGGTCCCGGAGCGGGGAGCAGCGGTCGGGGCGGATGACCGCCGGCGGGCTGGCGGAGCTGCGGGCGGCGCTCGACGACCCCGCCTACGCGCGCGTGCCCGAGCGGCCCGCCGGACGGCCGGTCGCCGACGGGTTCCAGTACACCGTGACGTATCACGACCGGACCGTCGTGGCGGGCGACGGCGACCTGCCCGCCGCCCTCCGGCGCGTCTTCGACGCCCTCCCCGAGGGCGCCCCGCCGACCTCTCCCTGACGGCCCGTGAACCGCGCGGGGCGCGCCGTGCGACAGAGAGGGCGTGAGACTGTCACGCCCCGCACGGGGAGGCCCCTCCGGGGGCGAGGGGGACGGCGCGGCCGACGACGCCGCGCTGCTGCGCGCGGTCGCACGCGGCGACACGGAGGCGCTGGGCCTGCTGCACGACCGGCACGCCGGCCGGCTGTACGCCCGGCCGGCCCGGCGGTGCCCGGACGAGGTGTTCACCCTGGTGTGGCCGGGTCCGGCGGCGGAGTTCAGCGGGCTCGCCGCCGTAGGGAACACGCTCGGCCTGACCGGGATGGCGGCCGGCGCGGCGGGCGGACGGGGGCGCGGTCGAGCTGGCTGCCGCCGGTGACGTACGCGTGGGCGGTGTATCTGACGCCGCCGGACGCGACGGCGGCGGTGTGGTGGGGGTGGGTGCTGCGGCCGGGCCCGCAGAGTGTGGCCTGGGCGGTGGCCTGCGGCCTCCTGGCCGCGGGGGCGGGCCTGTACGCGTGGCGCGGGGCGCGCCCGCGCGGGGACGGGTGACGCGGGGGGGCGCGTGGAGCGAGGGTGACGCGCAGGGCGCGTGAGGCGAGGAGCTACGCAGGCGTCGCGCGGATCGTGGCGTACTGGCGCCGCAGGAAGTCCCGTACCCGGGCGGGCATGTCGAAGGAGCCGGGGTCGAGGGCCCACTGGATCTGGAGGCCGTCCATGACGGCCAGGTACTCGCGGGCGACGCCTTCACAGTCGAGGCCGGCGCGGAGTTCGCCGCGCCGGACGCCCTCCTCCAGGCGCTCGACGCCGTGCGCGAGCACGCGCGCGTACCGGTCCTTGAAGTAGGCGTGGGCGGGGTGGCCGGGGTTCCCGGACTCGCCGACGAGGACGTTGAACATGCGGACGATGCCGGGGCGCCGGGTGTTGTCCTCGACCAGCCGGACGAGAGCGTCGAGGAAGGCCTCGTACGACTCCGGCTCGGTGGCGAGGAGGCGCTCGACGTCGTGTTCCTCGCTGTGCGCGAGGACAGAGAGGAGCAGGTCCTCCTTGCTGCGGAAGTGGTGCAGCAGGCCGCCCTGGGTGATGCCGCAGTCATGGGCGATGCGGGCCAGGGAGGAGGCGTGGAAGCCCCACGTGCCGAAGTGGTCGACGGCGGTCTCCAGGATCAGCCGGCGGCGCGCGTCCCCGACGGCGTAACTCCCCCGACCCGCGCTCCGGCCGCCCGCGGTGACCTTCTTCTCCGGCATGCGGCCACCCTAGCCGCGGCCGCGCCACCCCTTGAGGGGCGTGTGATCTGGCTCACACATGACAAACCTAGTACCCACTCGGTTTTCGCACCTAGCCTGAGCCCGCCGAGGACGGCACCGTCTCCGCCGCACCCGGCCCGCAGACCGCGGGGCCCTGACGACCCCGCGCGCTCCGGGGCCCGCCCGTGGGGGGTCGGGCCCCGGACCCCTCTCCCGATGTGTCATGCCCATGAAAGGACGCACTGCCATGCGCCGTACTCTCGCGCTGACCACCGCCGCCGCCCTCCTGGCCGGACTGGGCGCCACCGCCTACGCGACCACCCCCGCCCCGCCGGAGGCGCGCGGCGGGCGCGGGCCGCTCGCCGGGCTGCGGATCCTGCTCTCCAACGACGACTCCATGCGCGCCGCGAAGGCGAGCAACGCCGACGGGCTCGGCCTGTACGAGCTGCGCCGCGCGATGTGCGCGGCCGGGGCCGACGTCGTGGTGATGGCGCCCTGGCAGGTGCAGTCCGGCAAGGGCACGGCCGTGACCAACGGCGGCGCCCTCACCGCCCAGCGCCGCACCGCGCTGCCCGCCGGCTACGAGGGCGACTGCGCGGGCGCGCCGTCCGGGGGCGCCGTCTTCGGCGTCTGCCTGGGCGAGGGCGACTGCACGCCGGACTCCCCCAGCGCGACCCCTGCGGACACCGTGAAGCTGGCGCTGCGCGGCGGTCTGGCCGCGAAGGTGGGCTGGCGGGGCGCCCCCGACCTGGTCCTCACCGGCATCAACTCGGGCCCGAACGTCGCCGCGAGCGTCAACGACTCGGGCACCGTCGGCGCCGCCGTGGCCGCGATCGACCAGGAGGTCCCGGCCATCGCATTCTCGTCCTCCGGTGACACGAGCCAGCTGTTCTTCCCGCGCGAGAACTACCGGGCGCACGCCGAGTTCGGCGCGCGGTTCGTCGCCGGCCTGTCGGAACGAGGCCTGCTGACCTCCGCCTTCGCGCTCAAGGTCGACTACCCGGACGTCAGCGCCGGGCAGCGGGCGAAGGCGCCGGTCTGGACCCGGGTCGGCGACGGCGCGGTCGCCTACCACGCGTACGAGCGGCGAGGCTCAAGCGACACCTTCGACATCGCCCTCGGCCTCTGCGAGGGCGGCGAAGGCGGCGAGCGCGCGGGCGAGTGCGCCGAGCGCCGCGCCGACGCCGACTCCACCTGGCTGCTGGGCAGGGGCCACGTGACCGTCGCCCCGATCACCTGGGACCGCACCTACGGCACCCCGGTCGACGCCCGGCGCGAACTGAGGGCCGTGCAGCGGTACGTGGAGCGCGAGGCCCCGCGCGCGTAACTCCCGTACGAGACCGTCACCGGCCTCCGTACCGTCGCTTCCGAACCCGTTTGTCCCGGCCGTCCGCGCTCCGCGAGGATGGCAGGCAGGACGCGTACCGCACGACGAGACACGGAGTGATCATGAACAGCCCCGTCACCCTCGACCGCCGCGAGGGCCCGTACGGAGAGGTCGTCCTGCGGCGCCGGGACACCGGCGACCGCACCGACTTCGAGATCATCGCCAACGGCACCTTCCTGATGGACACCTCCGACGGACGCTCCGAGCGGCTGCTCGTGGACGCGGCGATGGAGGCGCTGCCCGAGCACGCGCGCGTGGGCGCGTCCGTGCTGATCGGCGGGCTCGGCGTCGGCTTCTCGCTCGCCCACGCCGCCGCCGACCCGCGCTGGGGGCGGATCGCGGTGGTCGAGCGGGAGCAGGCGATCATCGACTGGCACCGCGGCGGCCCGCTCGCCGCGCTCTCCGGCCGCGCGCTCGCCGACGAGCGGACCGTGATCCTGCACACGGACCTGGTGACGTACCTGGAGTCCTCGGACGACACGTACGACGCGCTCTGCCTGGACATCGACAACGGTCCGGACTGGACGGTCACCGAGGACAACGAATCCCTGTACGGAGCCAGGGGGTTGGCGTCCTGCGCGGCCCGGCTGAACCCCGGCGGGGTGCTCGCGGTGTGGTCGGCGCGGCCGTCCGGCGATTTCGAAGAGTCCTTGCGGAATGCCGGATTCAGCGGGGTACGGACCGAAGAGATCGCCGTTGCCCGGGGCGTCCCCGACGTGGTCCACCTCGGCATCCGGCCTGCGTAGCCGGGACGCCGTCGGTGCCTCTAGGCTGCTGCACCGACATCGGCGACGCGAGGCGGGGCAATGGAGCAGACACACACCAGTCACCAGGGTGCGGCGACTCCGGGGGCCCAGCGGCGCGTCCTGGTCGTCGAGGACGACGCCACCATCGTGGAGGCCGTCTCCGCGCGGCTGCGCGCGGAGGGCTTCCTGGTCCAGACGGCGACCGACGGCCCCGCGGCCGTGGAGGCCGCCGAGGCGTGGCAGCCGGACCTGATGGTGCTCGACGTGATGCTGCCCGGCTTCGACGGCCTGGAGGTCTGCCGCCGCGTGCAGGCGCAGCGCCCGGTGCCGGTGCTGATGCTCACCGCGCGGGACGACGAGACGGACATGCTGGTCGGACTCGGCGTCGGCGCCGACGACTACATGACGAAGCCGTTCTCCATGCGCGAGCTGGCCGCGCGGGTGCACGTCCTGCTGCGCCGGGTGGAGCGGGCCGCGCTCGCCGCCGTGACCCCGCGCAGCGGCATCCTGCGGCTCGGCGAGCTGGAGATCGACCACGCGCAGCGCCGGGTCCGGGTGCGGGCGGAGGACGTCCACCTGACGCCCACCGAGTTCGACCTGCTGGTCTGTCTGGCCAACACCCCGCGCGCGGTGCTCTCCCGGGAGCAGCTGCTCGCCGAGGTGTGGGACTGGGCGGACGCCTCCGGCACCCGGACCGTGGACAGCCACATCAAGGCGCTGCGCCGGAAGATCGGCGCCGAGCGGATCCGTACGGTGCACGGCGTCGGGTACGCGCTGGAGACCCCGGCGTCGTGAGCCGGCCGGGGCGGCGCACCGGTGGGCCCAGGCGCCGGATCGTGATCTCGATCAAGACGAAGCTGGGCGCGCTGGTGGTCGGCGCGGTGCTGCTGACCTCGTGCCTGGCCCTGGTGGCGATCCGCACGTCCACCGAGTTCCGGTACATCACGATCTTCGCGATGATCGCGACGCTGCTGATCACGCAGTTCGTGGCGCAGTCGCTGACGGCGCCGCTGGACGAGATGAACACGGTGGCGGGGTCGATCTCGCGCGGGGACTTCTCCCGGCGGGTGCGGGGCGCGGACCGGCGCGACGAGCTGGGCGACCTGGCCTCGACGATCAACCGGATGGCGGACGACCTGGAGGCCGTGGACCGGCACCGCAAGGAGCTGGTCGCCAACGTCTCGCACGAGCTGCGCACGCCGATCGCGGCGCTGCGCGCGGTGCTGGAGAACGTGGTCGACGGGGTCTCGGAGGCCGATCCGGAGACGATGCGGTCGGCGCTGAAGCAGACGGAGCGGCTGGGCCGGCTGGTGGAGACGCTGCTCGACCTGTCGCGGCTCGACAACGGTGTCGTGCAGCTGCGGGTGCGCCGGTTCGAGGTGTGGCCCTATCTGTCCGGGGTGCTGCGGGAGGCGAACCTGGCCGCCGCGCAGCGCGGTCTGCCGTCGACGTCCGGTCTGCACCGGCGTACGGACGTGCACCTGCACCTGGACGTGTCGCCGTCCGACCTGACGGCGTACGCGGACGTGGAGCGGCTGCACCAGGTGATGGCGAACCTGATCGACAACGCGGTGAAGCACTCCCCGCCGCACGGGCGCGTGACGGTGCGGGCGCGGCGCGGTCCGTACCCGGAGTCGCTGGAGCTGGTGGTCGAGGACGAGGGCCCGGGCATCCCGGAGCAGGAGCGGCACAAGGTCTTCGAGCGGTTCAACCGGGGGACGGCTCCGGACCGGCAGGGGCCGGGGAGCGACGGCGGCACCGGGCTCGGTCTGGCGATCGCGCGCTGGGCGGTGGATCTGCACGGTGGCGGAATCGGTGTGGCCGAATCTTCACGCGGGTGCCGCATCCGCGTCACTCTTCCGGGCAGCCTTCCCCTCAGGGATTGACGTAGGGTTCGAACCGGAAGCGAACGTTCTGCGTGATCAGGGGCAGGACGTGGTCAGGGTGCGGCCGAAGGGGGCCGTAGCCCGCGCTTTTCCGTACCCTCACCGATGCGGAACCACGCTTGTTTCCCGCCATTCACGGCGCCGAAACACCCCGTCAAGTGTGACTTGCGCGACGTTGGAGTGCCCGGCCTGCACGTCCCGCCCGGACAGGCGTAGCCTTTATTTCCGCTGTCCATCACCTTGCGAAGCGGAAGAGGGCGGTTGCCGCCGTGTCGTCTCAGTCCCCCAGTACCCCGAGCTCCCCGGCCGACCAAGACGGGCGCGGCGTGAGCCCCGCGACCGCCTTCGGTGCCAATGAGTGGCTCGTCGACGAGATCTACCAGCAGTACCTCCAGGACCCGAATTCGGTCGATCGTGCCTGGTGGGACTTCTTCGCCGACTACAAGCCGGGTGCGGCGGAGACCCCGTCCGCCCCGGCCGCCACCACCTCGGCAGCGCCCTCGGCGCAGCAGACGGGCCCCGCACAGGCCACGTCTGCCGCTCCGGCCGCCGCCGTGCCCGCCCCGGCCGCTCCGGCCGCCGCCCCGGCTCCGGCTGCTCCCGCCGCCCCCGCCGCGGCTCCGGCCAAGCCCGCCGCGGCTCCGGCCGCCGCTCCGGCGAAGCCCGCCGCGGCCGCCCCGGCGCCCGCCAAGGCCGCTCCGGCCGCCGAGGCGCCCGCCGGCCCCGAGCTGATCACGCTCCGCGGCCCGGCCGCCGCGGTCGCGAAGAACATGAACGCCTCGCTGGAGATGCCGACGGCCACGTCCGTCCGCGCCGTCCCGGTGAAGCTCCTGTTCGACAACCGGATCGTCATCAACAACCACCTGAAGCGCGCCCGGGGCGGGAAGATCTCCTTCACCCACCTCATCGGCTACGCCATGGTGCAGGCGATCAAGGCCAT
This sequence comes from Streptomyces sp. NPDC057854, assembly GCF_042797055.1. Taxonomy (NCBI): domain Bacteria; kingdom Bacillati; phylum Actinomycetota; class Actinomycetes; order Kitasatosporales; family Streptomycetaceae; genus Streptomyces; species Streptomyces sp. NPDC057854. The sequence goes on along the minus strand of NZ_JBHVMF010000013.1, from coordinate 85,371 downwards.
GCCGTCGATGAACTACTCCTTCGCGGAGAAGGACGGCAAGCCGACCCTGGTCAAGCCGGAGCACGTGAACTTCGGCCTCGCCATCGACCTGGTGAAGCCGAACGGCGACCGCCAGCTCGTCGTCGCCGGCATCAAGAAGGCCGAGACGCTCAACTTCTTCGAGTTCTGGCAGGCGTACGAGGACATCGTCAAGCGCGCCCGCGTGGGCAAGCTGACGATGGAGGACTTCTCCGGCGTCACCGTCTCCCTGACCAACCCCGGCGGCCTCGGCACCGTCCACTCCGTGCCGCGTCTGATGCCCGGTCAGTCCGTCATCATGGGCGTCGGCTCCATGGACTACCCGGCCGAGTTCCAGGGCACCTCCCAGGACACCCTGAACAAGCTGGGCATCTCCAAGGTGATGACCCTGACGTCGACCTACGACCACCGGGTCATCCAGGGCGCCGCCTCCGGCGAGTTCCTGCGGATCGTCGCGAACCTCCTCCTCGGCGAGAACGAGTTCTACGACGAGATCTTCAAGTCGCTGCGGATCCCCTACGAGCCGGTCCGCTGGCTCAAGGACATCGACGCGTCGCACGACGACGACGTCACCAAGGCCGCCCGCGTCTTCGAGCTCATCCACTCCTACCGGGTCCGCGGCCACGTCATGGCCGACACCGACCCGCTGGAGTACAAGCAGCGCAAGCACCCCGACCTGGACATCACCGAGCACGGCCTCACCCTGTGGGATCTGGAGCGGGAGTTCGCGGTCGGCGGCTTCGCCGGCAAGTCGATGATGAAGCTCCGCGACATCCTCGGCGTCCTGCGCGACTCGTACTGCCGCACCACCGGCATCGAGTTCATGCACATCCAGGACCCGAAGCAGCGCAAGTGGATCCAGGACCGCGTCGAGCGTCCCCACGCGCGCGTGGAGCGCGAGGAGCAGCTCCGCATCCTCCGCCGCCTGAACTCGGCCGAGGCGTTCGAGACCTTCCTGCAGACGAAGTACGTCGGCCAGAAGCGCTTCTCCCTGGAGGGCGGCGAGTCCGTCATCCCGCTGCTCGACGCGGTCATCGACTCCGCCGCCGAGTCCCGCCTCGACGAGGTCGTCATCGGCATGGCCCACCGCGGCCGCCTCAACGTCCTCGCGAACATCGTGGGCAAGTCGTACGCGCAGATCTTCCGCGAGTTCGAGGGCAACCTCGACCCGAAGTCGATGCACGGCTCCGGCGACGTCAAGTACCACCTGGGCGCCGAGGGCACCTTCACCGGTCTCGACGGCGAGCAGATCAAGGTCTCCCTGGTCGCCAACCCCTCGCACCTGGAGGCGGTCGACCCGGTCCTGGAGGGTGTCGTCCGCGCCAAGCAGGACGTCATCAACAAGGGCGGCACCGACTTCACCGTCCTGCCGGTCGCCCTCCACGGCGACGCGGCCTTCGCGGGCCAGGGCGTGGTGGCCGAGACGCTGAACATGTCGCAGCTGCGCGGCTACCGCACCGGCGGCACGGTCCACATCGTCATCAACAACCAGGTCGGCTTCACGGCGGCTCCCGAGTCGTCCCGCTCCTCCATGTACGCCACCGACGTGGCCCGCATGATCGAGGCGCCGATCTTCCACGTGAACGGCGACGACCCGGAGGCCGTGGTCCGCGTCGCGCGGCTCGCCTTCGAGTTCCGCCAGACGTTCAACAAGGACGTCGTGATCGACCTCATCTGCTACCGCCGCCGCGGTCACAACGAGGGCGACAACCCCTCGTTCACCAACCCGCAGATGTACAACCTGATCGACAAGAAGCGCTCGGTGCGCAAGCTGTACACCGAGTCGCTCATCGGTCGCGGCGACATCACCCTGGAAGAGGCGGAGCAGTCGCTCCAGGACTTCCAGGGCCAGCTGGAGAAGGTGTTCGCGGAGGTCCGCGAGGCCACCGCCGCCCCGGCGCCGGCCCACGTGCCGGACGCGCAGGCCGAGTTCCCGGTCGCCGTCACCACCGCGGTCTCCCAGGAGGTCGTGAAGCGGATCGCCGAGTCGCAGGTCAACATCCCGGAGCGGATCACGGTCCACCCGCGCCTGCTGCCGCAGCTGCAGCGCCGCGCGGCCTCCATCGACGACGGCACCATCGACTGGGGCTTCGGCGAGACCCTCGCCATCGGCTCCCTGCTGATGGAGGGCACCCCGGTCCGCCTCTCGGGCCAGGACTCCCGCCGCGGCACCTTCGGCCAGCGCCACGCGGTCCTGGTCGACCAGGAGACCGGCGAGGACTACACCCCGCTGCTCTACCTGACCGAGGACCAGGCCCACTTCAACGTCTACGACTCGCTGCTCAGCGAGTACGCGGCGATGGGCTTCGAGTACGGCTACTCGCTGGCCCGCCCGAGCTCCCTGGTCATCTGGGAGGCCCAGTTCGGCGACTTCGTCAACGGCGCCCAGACCGTCGTCGACGAGTTCATCTCCTCGGCCGAGCAGAAGTGGGGCCAGACCTCCGGCGTCACCCTGCTCCTGCCGCACGGCTACGAGGGCCAGGGCCCGGACCACTCGTCCGCCCGTCCGGAGCGCTTCCTCCAGATGTGCGCCCAGGACAACATGACGGTCGCCATGCCGACGCTGCCGTCGAACTACTTCCACCTCCTGCGCTGGCAGGTGCACAACCCGCACCACAAGCCGCTCATCGTCTTCACCCCGAAGTCGATGCTGCGCCTGAAGGCCGCGGCGTCGAAGGTGGAGGAGTTCACCACCGGCGGCTTCCGCCCGGTGATCGGCGACGACACGGTGAACCCGGCCGACGTCCGCAAGGTCGTCTTCTGCGCCGGCAAGGTCTACTACGACCTGGAGGCCGAGCGGCAGAAGCGCGGCGTCACGGACACCGCGATCATCCGCCTCGAGCGCCTGTACCCGCTGCCGGGTGCCGAGCTCCAGGCCGAGATCGCCAAGTACCCGAACGCCGAGAAGTACCTGTGGGCCCAGGAGGAGCCGGCGAACCAGGGTGCCTGGCCGTTCATCGCGCTCAACCTGATCGACCACCTCGACCTGGCGGTCGGCGCGGACATCCCGGCGGGCGAGCGCCTGCGCCGGATCTCCCGCCCGCACTCCTCGTCGCCGGCGGTCGGTTCGGCCAAGCGGCACCAGGCCGAGCAGCAGCAGCTGGTCAACGAGGTCTTCGACGCCTGACGTCGGCACCCCGTACGGAGGCCCGGCACCCCACCTGGGGTGCCGGGCCTCCGGCCTGTCCGGGCGGGCCTATCCTGGATCGCATGTACTTCACCGACCGTGGCATCGAGGAACTGGAGAAGCGGCGCGGCGAGGAGGAGGTCACCTTCGAGTGGCTCGCCGAGCAGCTGCGGACCTTCGTCGATCTGAACCCCGACTTCGAGGTGCCGGTCGAGCGCCTCGCGACCTGGCTGGCCCGTCTGGACGACGAGGACGACGACGAGTAGACGACGGCGGTACGCGCTGCGCGAGAGGCCCCCTCCCGGGTGGGAGGGGGCCTCTCGCGTTCCGGCGCCGGGCCGGTCAGTGCTCGCGCAGCCGGTCGTAGGCGAGGCCGAGGGCGCCGTGGGCGACGAGCAGGGCCCCGGCGGTCGCCCAGCCGCCGGAACGCCTGCGCAGGCCCCACAGGAGCAGCGGGGCGCCCGCGGCGAGCTGGGCGGCGCCCAGGAGGCGTGCCCGGGGGCCGCGCACGTACGGGCCGAGGGGGCCGTCCTCGACGGCGTCGAGCTCGTCGCGGACGGCGCCGCGCCATCCCGGCCACGCCAACTGCTCGGCGCCGGCGGCGAGGGCCGCCTCGCGGAGCCGGGCGGGGGCCTCGCCGGGGTCGACGCCGGCGGGCAGGTCGAGGCCGGTGCGGGCGAGGACGGCGACCAGGCCGACGAGGCGGGTCCGGGCGTCGGCCTCGGGGTCGGGGACGGTGAGCGGCTCCAGCGCCTGCACGTCGAGGACCGGGTCGAGGGCGAGGCGGTCGGCGAAGGTGCGCATGGCCTCGTCCTCGCCGGCCGGGGTGCCGTCGGCGAGCCAGGTGTAGCCGACGGTGCGGCGGAAGCCGGCGGCGAGGGTGAGGCCGGCGCGGTCGCCGTCCCACCAGAGGGCGAGCACGGGCCAGGTGGCGGCGGAGACGGCGAGGGCGGTGGCCCAGCCGGTGACGACCCGCTCGACCGGCTCGGCGCCGTCCTGCCAGGGCCTTCCCTCCGGTACGAGGACGCTCCAGCCGGCCCCGGCGGGGGCGAGGAGGAGCCATTCCCGCAGGAGCTGGGCGGGCGGCCGGACCGCCGTGGGGTCGGCTCGGCACAGCAGCAGCGCCCCAGCGGGGCTCGGTCCGGATGTCGCGTTCATGGGCCCTACGCTAGGCCAGTTTGTCCGTGTACTGCGGTGTTTGCGCCGACCCTGTCAGGGATGAATCAGGGTTGACTCCGTCACACCGCGATATATCGTGAGTCGTGAAGTCGCGATATGTTGCGTCGCCGGGCGACACCCGCCCGGCGCTCGCTCGACGGCGGTGTCGACGCGGCTTCGGAACGCTTCGAGGAAACGGGAGGTCCGCACCATGACCGAGTGGTCCGTCACCGAGCCGGTGAAACTCGCGCCCGCCGACCCCGTGACGCGGCTGCGCATCCGCGTCGTGGGCGGGGCGGTGAACGTGGTGGGCACCGACGAGAGCACCGCACGGGTGGAGGTCTCGGAGATCGAGGGCCCGCCCCTGATCGTCACGCAGGACGGCTCCACCCTGACCATCGCCTACGAGGACCTGCACTGGAAGTCCCTGCACAAGTGGCTGGACACCAAGACCCACCGGCGGCGGGCGGTCGTCTCCGTCGCGGTCCCGGCCGACGCCGAGGTCGAGGTGGGCGCGGTCACGGCCGACACGGTGGTGTCGGGTCTGCGGGGCCGCGCGGAGGTGCGCGGGGTGACCGGCGCGACGACGCTGGTGCGGCTCTCCGGGCCGGTCCGCGCCGAGAGCGTGTCGGGCCCCCTGGAGGCCCAGTCGGTGACCGGCGCGCTGCGGGTGAGCTCGGTGACCGGCGACGTGACGGTGATCGAGGGCTCCGGCGCGGCGGTACGGGCGGAGACCGTCAGCGGCGACATGGTCCTGGACCTGGACCCGGCACCGGCGGGGGCGCCGCCGGCCGACATCCGGCTGTCCAGCGTCTCCGGCGAGGTCGCCATCCGGCTGCCGCACCCGGCGGACGCCCGGGTCGAGGCGAGCACCACCAGCGGCTCGCTCTCCAACGCCTTCGACGACCTGCGGGTGGCCGGTGACTGGGGCACCCGGTCGCTCACCGGGACGCTCGGCGCCGGCAGCGGCACGCTGAAGGCGACCACGGTCTCCGGCTCGATCGCCCTCCTCCGCCGCCCGGAGTCCCCCGAGGACCCGGAGCCCGCGCCCGCCGGTTCCTCCTCCGGCTCCGCCGACCCCTCCGCCCCCGCGTCCGGAAAGGTGCTCTGACATGCCCCCCGTCTTCGCCCACGGCCGACTCCGCCTCTACCTGCTCAAGCTGCTCGACGAGGCCCCCCGGCACGGGTACGAGGTGATCCGGCTGCTGGAGGAGCGCTTCCAGGGGCTGTACGCGCCCTCCGCCGGCACGGTCTACCCGCGGCTCGCCAAGCTGGAGGCCGAGGGACTGGTCACCCACACCAGCGAGGGCGGCCGGAAGGTGTACGCGATCACCGACGCGGGCCGCACCGAGCTGGCCGGCCGGGAGGCCGAGCTGGACGCCCTGGAGCGGGAGATCCGGGAGTCCGTCGCCGAGCTGGCCGCCGAGATCCGCGAGGACGTGCGGGGCGCGGCGGGCCGGGTGCGCAGCGAGATGCGCGCGGCGGCGAGCCGGACGCGGACGGCGGAGGGCGGCGCCTTCTCCGACGCCAAGGAGGAGCTGCGCAAGGCGACCCGGGAGTGGAAGGAGCAGACCCGGCAGGCGAAGGAGGAGGCCCGCTCGGCGAAGCTCCAGGCGAAGGAGTTCCAGCGGATCGCCCAGCAGGTGCAGGACGAGGTCCAGAACCGGTTCGCCCGGGGCGAGTGGCCGCAGGCCGTCTGGGAGGGCCTGTCGGGCATCACGGCGCAGCTGGGCGATCTCGTGCAGGGCCATCACCCCAGGGCCCGGGCCGAGGCGCCGGACATGCCGTCGGCCGCCGCCGCGGCGCCCGGTGCGGCGGCGGAGGCCCCGGCGGAGACCCCCGCGTGGGCGCGGGAGGCGGCCGGGTCGGGGCAGCCGGCCCGGGACCTGGACCGGCTGCTGGACCGGTTCCGGGACGAGATCCGGGACGCGGCCCGCGACCACGGGGTGACGGACTCCCAGCTGGCGGAGGCCCGCGACCACCTGGTCACGGCCGCGACCCGGATCACCGGGATACTCCACCGCCGCTCGGGCGTCTGAGCGGCGGGGGCCGCCGGGTCAGGGCCGTGCGGCGGCCCGGGTCGCCGTGACGGTGACCCGGGCGTCCGGCGCGGCGACCACGCGCACCCGGCCGCGGTCGCGGTCGCGGTCGCGCAGGACGTGGGCGCCGCGGGCCGTGACCTTCCAGTCGCCGGGCGGCAGGGACAGTTCGGTGACGCGGGAGCCGCGGGGGCCGGCGGCGCGGTACTCCAGGCGGTAGACGCCGGCCGCCGGGTCGTAGGCGGCGGAGCGCACCCGGCCGGCGACGGCCTCCGCGTACGGCTCGGCGGTCAGCTCCTTGTTGGTGCGGAAGGCGCCGGTGCCGTCCACGGCGCAGTAGCCGCCGCCGTAGCACCAGACGTAGCCGGCCCAGCCGGAGGTGTAGCGGCCGAGGGAGGCCATGGCGTCGCGGTAGAAGCGGTTCATCTGCGGCAGGGAGTTGTTGAGCGGGCCCCACTCCCCCACCACCACGGGCACCTTGTACTGCTTGGGGTAGAGGGTGACGGCCTGTTCGTAGCTCTCGATCCAGCCGGCGGCGGGGTCGTAGTCGGCGCCGGCCTCCATGCCGGTGTTGTAGAAGTGCGGCGCGTAGACGATCTTCGGGTCGTCGATCCGGCCGAGGCCGGTGGGCACGCCCTCGCCGACGATCGGGGTCGGTTCGACGAAGATCCAGGCGTCGCGGTCGGCCGCGCGGATCGCGTCGGCGATCCGGTTGTACATGGGGGTGAGCTGCTCGCTCTCGATGCGGCGGGCGGCGGTGGCCAGGTCCTCGCCCTCGCGGAGCTCGCCCATCGGCTCGTTGATCGGGTCGTAGCCGAGGACGGCCGGGTGGTCGTCGAAGCGCTCGGCGAGCACCCGCCACATGCGGACCTGGGCCCGCCGGAGGTCCTCGTCCTCGTACAGGTGGGTGAAGGCGCGCTGGACGGCGGGCTCGAAGTACTCGGAGAACCAGTCGTCGGGACGGGGGGTGAAGGGCAGTCCGTCGGTGCGGGTGGCCCAGGCGGGGATGCCGCGGTGGCCGAAGGCGGGACCGAAGACGTCCTGGTGGGCGTCGAGCAGCACCTGGACGTCGTACCGGTCGGCCCAGTCCAGGATCCGCTCGATCTTCCGCAGGTACGCCTCGCTGTAGTGGCCGGGGCGGGGCTCCAGGTCGTCCCAGAAGACGAGCAGGCGGGCGAAGTTGAAGCCCTTGGCGCGCATGTCGCGGAAGTGCTTCTCGGTGACGGCGGAGAGGGCGGCGTCGCCGCGGTTGGCCTTGTCCTCCACGTTCCAGCCGCGGAGGGTGAGCACACGGCCCCGGGCGTCGGTGAGGTCGGGGATCCCGTCGCCGCCGGTCTGCGGGCCGGTCTCCGCACCGTTCTGGGCGCCGTTCTGGGCGCCGTTCTCCGCGCCGGGCGCGGGCTGTGGGCGGGCGGCGGCGACATCATCGGCGGAGCCGGCGGTGGCGGTGGCGGTGGGGGCGAGCGTGGCGAGGAGGGAGGCGGCGACGGCGGTCGCCACGAGAGTGGTGCGCGACAAGCGGGACACGGGGGCCTCCGGCACGAGGAAGTGAGCGATGTTCACGTTCGCGTGCCGGAGATCCCATCAGGTCGACCGACCCGTATCAAGAGGTCGTCAGCACGATCTTTCCGAAGAGGTCGCCGACGGCCATCTTCTCGAAGCCCTCGCGGGCCCGGTCCAGCGGCAGCACCTCGTCGATCACCGGACGGACCCCGGTGGCCGCGCAGAAGGACAGCAGGTCCTCCAGCTCGTCCTTGGAGCCCATGGTGGAGCCGACCACCTTCAGCTCCAGGAAGAAGATCCGGGTCAGCTCGGCGTGCGAGGGCCGGTCGCCGCTGGTGGCGCCGGAGATCACCAGGGTGCCGCCGGGGCGCAGCGACTTGACCGAGTGCGACCAGGTGGCGGCGCCGACGGTCTCGATGACGGCGTCCACGCGCTGCGGCAGCCGGGCGCCGGGCTCGTACGCCTCGACGGCGCCGAGCTCCACGGCCCGCTTCCGCTTGGCCTCGTCCCGGCTGGTGGCGAAGACGCGCAGGCCGGCCGCCTTGCCGAGGACGATCGCGGCGGTGGCGACGCCGCCACCCGCGCCCTGGACGAGCACCGAGTCGCCGGGGCGGACGCCGGCGTTCGTGAAGAGCATCCGGTAGGCGGTCAGCCAGGCGGTGGGCAGGCAGGCGGCCTCGGCGAAGGACAGTTCCTTCGGCTTGGGCAGCACGTTCCAGCGGGGGACGGCGACGCGCTCGGCGAAGGTGCCCTGGTAGCGCTCGGTGAGGATGGAGCGGGGCTCGTCCGGCCCGACGCCGTGGCCGGTCTGGCCGATGACGGAGTGCAGGACGACCTCGTTGCCGTCCTCGTCGATCCCGGCGGCGTCGCAGCCGAGGATCATCGGCAGCTTCTCCTCGGGCAGTCCGACCCCGCGCAGCGACCACAGGTCGTGGTGGTTGAGCGAGGCGGCCTTGACGGTGACGGTGGTCCAGCCGGGACGCTCGACGGGCTCGGGGCGTTCGCCCAACTCGAGTCCGTTCAGGGGCTGGTCGCGGTCGATTCGGGCAGCGTAGGCAGCGAACATGGCCCCGACCCTAGGCGCCCGTGGCGACGTCGCGGAACCACACACCGCTGTGACGCACATCCCCTCGCCCCGACACACAGCGCCCTCCACGCGAGAGGGTCCTCTGCTCCACCGGGGCCCCCACGCGAAAGGGCCCCGCCCCGTCCGATGCGGCGGACGGAGCGGGGCCCTCCCGGGGGCTTCCGCGACGGGGGTCAGCGGCGGGCGACGCCCTCGGCGCGCGCGGCGGCGGCGACCGCGGCCGCGACGGCCGGGGCGACCCGGTCGTCGAACGGCGACGGGATGACGCAGTCGGCGGCGAGCGCGTCACCGACGACACCGGCGATGGCGTCGGCGGCGGCGATCTTCATGCCCTCGGTGATCCGGGAGGCTCGGACCTGGAGCGCGCCGGCGAAGATGCCGGGGAACGCGAGGACGTTGTTGATCTGGTTGGGGTAGTCCGAACGGCCGGTGGCCACGACCGCCGCGTACTTGTGCGCGACGTCGGGGTGCACCTCGGGGTTCGGGTTGGCCATGGCGAAGACGAAGGCGTCCTTGGCCATGGAGGCGACGGCGGCCTCGGGGACCGTACCGCCGGAGACGCCGATGAAGACGTCGGCACCGGCCAGGGCGCTCTCCAGGGAGCCGGTGAGGCCGGCCTTGTTGGTGAGGCCGGCGATCTCGCGCTTGACGTCGGTGAGGTCCTCGCGGTCGCTGCTGACGACGCCCTTGCGGTCGGCGACGCAGACGTCGCCGATGCCGGCCTCCAGCAGGAACTTGGCGATGGCCACGCCGGCCGCGCCCGCGCCGGAGATGACGGCGCGCAGGTCGCCGAGGGTCCGGCCGGTCAGCTTCGCCGCGTTCCGCAGGGCGGCGAGGGTGACGATCGCGGTGCCGTGCTGGTCGTCGTGGAAGACCGGGATGTCGAGGCGCTCCTGGAGCTTGCGCTCGATCTCGAAGCACCGCGGCGCCGAGATGTCCTCCAGGTTCACGCCGCCGAAGGACGGGGCGAGCCGGACGACGGTGTCGACGATCTCGTCGGTGTCGGTGGTCGCGAGGGCGATCGGGACGGCGTCCACGCCGCCGAACTGCTTGAAGAGGATCGCCTTGCCCTCCATCACCGGGAGGGAGGCCTCCGGGCCGATGTCGCCGAGGCCGAGCACCGCGGTGCCGTCGGTGACGACGGCGACGACCTGGGACTTCCACGTGTAGTCGTGGACCAGGTCGGGCTGCTCGGCGATGGCGGTGCACACCTTGGCGACGCCGGGGGTGTACGCGAGGGACAGGTCGTCCTTGTCGCGGACGGGCACGGTGGCCTGAATGGCCATCTTGCCTCCGCGGTGGAGGGCGAAAGCCGGGTCGAAGGGCTCCTCGGGAGCTCCTTCCGTACCGCTCTCGCTGCGAGGATTGACGATCTCCGCTGCCATGTGGGTGAGACCCCTTATGTCTGTTGTCGAGGGTGGCCGCTCCTGGTGTGGAGCGGTGGGCGGGTCCCGCGGCCGCCGTGTCTGGCAGCCGCGCGGGCGCGCCGCACAACGCGCCCTGAGCCCCGGATGAGGGGTGTAAGGATCCTTCTTACCGGACGGGGGGCACCGCAGACGAGTCCGTATCCCCTCGGTGACACGACTCATACGTACTGCTTCCGGACGCGGACGGACAGCGACTCGTCACCGGATGTCCGGACAGATGCCTCCACCACCCGATTGATGGCCTTCGTGTCGTCCGAATGGCGAGATCGACAGCAGATTTTCCGGTGGAGGGGGAAGCGAACGAAAGATGGTCCGGCCTTGATGTACCGGCCTGTCGGGATTCGGGCGCGACCCGTTACCCGATTTTGACATCCGTGGCCGTCGGTTTGAGGCAGTCCGAATGGCAAGATGCCGTAATCACACGAGGTCGCGACACTCGAAGATGCGTACGCGACTTTTTTGGCAACGCCTATGGCTACTCCCTCACACGCCGGAGGATCCCGACCATGACCGCACGCACCACGCGCTGTACGACCGCCGCCAAGACCCGCACCTCCCGTCTTGCCGCGGTCGCCGCCATCGCGGTCGCCGGCTCGATGCTGCTGACCGCCTGCGGCGACCAGACCGACGGGGGCTCCACGAAGGAGGGCGGCACCGCCGCCAGCAACGCCCCGCTCTTCTCGAAGCTGCCCGCCGACATCCAGAAGGCCGGCGTCATCAAGGTCGGCACGGACGCCTCCTACGCCCCGATGGAGTTCACCCAGGACGGCAAGATCGTCGGTGTCGACCCCGACATCGCCGCCGCCCTCTCCAAGCAGCTCGGCGTGAAGTTCGAGTTCACCTCGGGCACCTTCGACGGCCTGATCACCTCCCTGGAGACCGGCCGCCAGGACATCGTCATGTCCTCCATGACGGACAACAAGAAGCGCCAGGAGGGCCTGGACGACAACGGGAAGAAGATCGGCAAGGGCGTCGACTTCGTCGACTACTTCTCCTCCGGCGTCTCCCTGCTGGTCAAGAAGGGCAACCCGCAGGGCGTGAACTCGCTCGACGACCTCTGCGGCAAGACCGTCGCCGTCCAGCGCGGCACGATCTACGAGGACACCTTCAAGGCCCAGGCCGAGAAGTGCGGCTCCAACAAGCTCACGATCCAGGCGTTCGACACCGACGCCGAGGCCCAGACCCGGGTGAAGGCCGGCGGTGCGGTCGCCGACCTGAACGACTACCCGGTCGCCGCGTACATCGCGAAGACCTCCGGCGGCGGCAAGGACTTCGAGGTCGTCGGCAACCAGACGGACGTCGGCCTCATGGGCATCGCCGTCTCCAAGGAGAAGACCCAGCTGCGCGACGCCATCAAGGAGGCGCTCGACGCCGCCATCAAGGACGGCAGCTACGCCGAGGCCCTGAAGAAGTGGGACGTCGAGGACAGCGCGGTCAAGTCGGCCACCATCAACGCCGGCAAGTGACCTGCTCTCCTCCCCCCACGCACCACTGAAGGGCAGTCGTGATGACTGACAAGATCAGCAAGGACCCGGCCCCCGCGCCGGCCGGGTCCGGCCCCTCGGGCACGCCGTACGAGGCGATCAAGGCCGTCCCGGTCCGGCACTGGGGCCGTTGGGTCAGCGGCGTCGTCGTCGTGGTCCTCCTCGGCTGGCTCGTCTACGCCTTCTCCCAGGGCAACATCGTCTGGGCGACGGTCGGAGACAAGCTGTTCGACCCGTCGATCCTCAGCGGCCTCTGGAAGACCGTCCTCATCAGCGTCTCGGCGATGGCGCTGGGCCTCGTGCTCGGCATCCTCTTCGCCGTGATGCGGCTGTCGAAGAACCCGGTGACGGGCGCCGTCGCGTGGCTCTACATCTGGTTCTTCCGCGGCACGCCGGTCTACGTCCAGCTGCTCGTCTGGTTCAACCTGGCCCTGATCTTCGAGTACGTGAACCTCGGCCCGATCTACAAGGACGAGACCTCCCAGGTCCTGACCCCGTTCATGGTGGCCCTGCTGGGCCTCGGCCTGAACGAGGGCGCCTACATGGCGGAGATCGTCCGGGCCGGCATCCAGTCGGTCGACGAGGGCCAGACCGAGGCGGCGCACGCGCTCGGCATGTCGCAGACGAAGACCATGCGCAGGATCGTTCTTCCGCAGGCCATGCGGGTGATCGTGCCGCCGACGGGCAACGAGTTCATCAACATGCTGAAGACCTCGTCGCTGGTCTCGGCCGTGCAGTACACCGAGCTCCTCCGCGCCTCGTCGAACATCGGCAGCACGGCCGGTGCGGTGATGGAGATGCTCTTCGTCGCGTCCATCTGGTACCTGGCGCTGACCAGCGTCTTCAGCGTCGGCCAGTACTACCTGGAGCGCCGTTTCGCCCGCGGTTCGACCCGTAACCTGCCCCCCACCCCGTGGCAGCGGGTCAAGACGAACCTCGCCACGTTCAAGCGCTCCCCGGAGGCATCGGCATGACCGGTCAGCTCATGGTCAAGGCGGAGGGCGTCCACAAGTCCTACGGCGCCGCCCACATCCTCCGCGGCATCGACCTGGAGGTCCGCAGCGGGGAGGTGTTCTGCCTGGTCGGCCCGTCCGGCTCCGGCAAGTCGACCTTCCTGCGCTGCATCAACCACCTGGAGCGGATCGACGGCGGCCGGCTCTCGGTCGACGGCCAGCTCGTCGGCTACCGCCAGAAGGGCGACAAGCTGTACGAGCTGAAGGACAGCGAGGTCGCGGCCCAGCGCCGGGACATCGGCATGGTCTTCCAGCGCTTCAACCTCTTCCCCCACATGACGGCCCTGGCCAACGTCATGGAGGCCCCGATCCAGGTGAAGGGCGAGTCCAAGGCCGTCGCCCGCGAGCGGGCCGAGCGCCTGCTCGACCGGGTCGGCCTGCGGGACCGTATGGGGAACTACCCGTCGCAGCTCTCCGGCGGCCAGCAGCAGCGCGTCGCCATCGCCCGCGCGCTGGCGATGGAGCCGAAGCTGATGCTCTTCGACGAGCCCACCTCGGCGCTCGACCCGGAGCTCGTCGGCGACGTCCTCGACGTCATGCGGGACCTCGCCGAGTCGGGCATGACGATGATCGTCGTCACCCACGAGATGGGCTTCGCCCGGGAGGTCGGCGACTCGCTGGTCTTCATGGACGGCGGCGTGGTGGTCGAGTCCGGCCACCCGCGCGAGGTCCTGACCAACCCGCAGCACGACCGGACGAAGGCGTTCCTGTCCAAGGTGCTGTAAGACGCACGGTGCTGTAAGACGCACGGCGCCGCAGGGCGCACGAGGAGGGGCGGTACGGGCACGAGCCAGTACCGCCCCTCTCGCACGTCCGCGGTCCCCGGTCCGCGGCCCCTTCTACTTCACGGCCAGCAGCAGGGTGTCCGAGGGCGAGCACCAGACCGGCCGGGCCTCGCCGAAGCCGGCCGCCCGCAGCGCGTCGGCGTGCCAGCGGACCGGGGGCATGTCGCCGTCGGCGTGCTCGCCGTAGATCTCGAAGCGGCGCGCGGTGGGCTCGGCGAGGACCGGGTCCTTCGCGGCGAGCGCCCACCAGTCGGCCCAGTCGAGGACCCCGGCGGCCTTCTCCGCGTCCATCCGGGCGTGCCGCTGGGCCCGCTCGGCGGCGTTGATCCTCGGGGTGTCCGGATCGATCATGTGGTCGGCGTTCATGAAGACGCCGCCCTCGCGGACGAGCCCGCCGATCTGCCCGTACAGGGCGGCCAGGGGCTCGCTGTGCAGCCAGTGCAGCGCGGTGGCCGTGAGCACGGCGTCGTACGTGTCGTACGGCAGCTCCCGCGTCCACGCGGGGTCCTTGAGGTCGGCCGTCACGAAGGTGACGCGCCCGTCGCCCTCGAAGGTGCCCCGGGCAATGGCGAGCAGCGCGGGGTCGAGGTCGACGCCGGTGGATTCGGCCTTCGGGAACCTCCGGAGGAGCCTGTCCGTGATACTTCCCGTACCGCAGGCGAGGTCGAGGACGCGGGGCTCCGGTCCCACCAGTGCCTCGACCATGTCGAGCATGACGCGGAACCGCTCCTCGCGGTCCGGCATGTACCACTCCTGCTGGCGGTCCCAGCTCCGCTGCCAGCCGGCCCAGTCGGTGCCACCCATGTCCGTACCCTCTCGTCGTCGCCACGGAAAAGCCGAGAACGTAATACCCTCAGAGGGGAAACACCAGTTACCCCCTCGACGCCGACCCTAGCCCGCCACCGTAAGGACTACAAGTGGAACTGGCCTATTACTCGGATTACGCCGTGCGCCTCGTCAACACCGAGGAGCCGGCCCGCGGCAGGGACGGCCTCACCACGGTCGAGGTGCTCAAGGAACTCTTCGGCCCGGCCACCCAGATGTCCCGCCGGATCACCGAGGCCGACCTGCCGCGGTTCCGCGCGATCCGGGCCCGGCTGCGGGCCGTCTTCACCGCGGCCGACGAGGGCGACCACACCGGCGCGGTCGACCTGCTGAACTCCCTGCTCCTGGAGTTCCCGGTCAGCCCCCAGATCTCCGGCCACGACACCCTCGACGAGGAGGGCCGGCCCCGCTGGCACATGCACCTCGCCGACCACTCGTCCAACGCGACCGCCGGCTACGCGGCCATCTCGGCGATGGGCCTCGCCTTCCACCTGACCGAGTTCGGCGCCGACCGGCTCGGCCTCTGCCAGGCGCCGCCCTGCCGCAACGCCTACCTCGACACCTCCACCAACCGCTCCCGGCGCTACTGCTCCGACCGCTGCGCCACCCGCGCCAACGTGGCCGCCTACCGGGCCCGCAAGCGTCTGGAGGCGGAACGGGCCGACCTCACCGGCCGCACCGACGAGAACAGCCAGGAGAGCAGCACCCCGGCAGACCGCTGACGCCCCGGCGTCAACGGCCGGTACCGCGCCAGCACCCGCCCGAGCACCAGCTCGGGCGGCACCGCCCCGAACACCCGGCTGTCCCCCTCGGCGCCCGGATTGTCCCCGAGCACCCACCAGCCGGCGTCGCGTCGCTCGACCAGACGCTTCACCACGAGCAGATCCTGCTGGAGCGGATGGCGCAGCACGGCGACGTCCCCGACCGCCACCCGCCCGCCGTACCGCACGAGCAGCCGATCGCGGTGCAGCAGCGTCGGCACCATCGACACCCCGGTCACCTCGGCGATCCCGAACGGCGCCTCGGCCGCCGCGGTAGCCTCCCGCTCCACTCCTGCTCCCCTCGTCGACTCGTACACGAGTCCGATCCGTTCCCCGGACTTTTGACCTAAGCCCCAGGGGGCGCTCGCGAAAACGCCCTTCTCACCGAGTAATCTCCCACTTGAGAAGACGATCACGAGGAAGGACGGCTCCATGCTCTCCCGCCTGTTTGCCCCCAAGGTCAAGGTCAGCGCCCACTGCGACCTCCCCTGCGGCGTGTACGACCCGGCCCAGGCCCGTATCGAGGCCGAGTCCGTCAAGGCCGTCCAGGAGAAGTACCAGGCGAACGAGGACCCGCACTTCCGGGCCCGCGCCACGGTCATCAAGGAGCAGCGCGCCGAGCTCGCCAAGCACCACGTCTCGGTCCTGTGGAGCGACTACTTCAAGGCTCCGCACTTCGAGAAGTACCCCGAGCTCAACCAGCTGGTCAACGACACCCTGAAGGCCCTCTCGGCCGCCAAGGCGTCGACCGACCCGAAGACCGGCGAGAAGGCCCTGGAGCTCATCGCCGAGATCGACCGCATCTTCTGGGAGACCAAGAAGGCCTGACCCAGGCCCTCCCTCTCCCCCTGCCCCACCGCAGGCCAGAGGACGACGGCACGGCCCGCCCGGACACCCCGGCGCGGGCCGTCGCCGTTTCCACAGGGGTGTCGTCTTCCGGGCGGCGTCCTCGGGTGAGGGGTCGGCAGCGGGGTCGTGGGGTGTCACGTTTCGTCGTTCTCGTCGGTCGTAGGGGGGTGAGACGACAACTCGCCGCTGCCGCGTGGCAGTCGGATGAGAGAGACGAGGTCGGGATGGAGCCTTTGCTGGTGACCGGTGGGACCGGGAGGCTGGGGCGGGCCGTGGTGCGGCGGCTCGGTGACGGGGGCCGGGAAGTGCGGGTGCTGAGCCGCCGGGAGCGGCCTTCCGGGCCGGCGGCGGCGTACCGGCACGTGGTCGGGGACCTGCGGACGGGGCGGGGGCTGGACGATGCCGTGCGCGGGGTGGGGGCCGTCGTGCACTGCGCCACCACGTACGGCAGGGGGGACGTCGCGGCGACGCGGAATCTGATCGACGCGGCCCTGCGGAGCGGGAGCCGTCCGCACCTGGTGTACGTCTCCATCGTCGGCGTCGACGTCATCCCCGTGCCCTACTACCGCGACAAGCTCGCGGCCGAGCGGATGATCGCGGACTGCGGGCTGCCGTGGACGGTGCAGCGGGCCACGCAGTTCCACGATCTCGTGGCGGCCTTCTTCGCGTGGCAGCGGCGGCTTCCGCTGACACTGGCCCTTCGGCGGTTCCGGTTCCAGCCGATCGACGTCCGCGACGTCGCCGACCGGCTGGCCGGTCTCGCCCTGAGCGAGCCGGCCGGGCGGGCGCCCGACATCGGCGGGCCGCAGGTGTGCGACATGCGCGACCTCGCCGCCGCGTACAACAGGGCGCACGGCCTCCGCCGGCGTGTCGTCTCCCTGCCCGTGCCGGGGAGGATCGCCCGCGCCTTCGCCGGGGGCGCGAACCTCGTCCCGCACCACGCCGTCGGCACCCTCACCTTCGGCGATTTCCTCGCCGGCCGGCGCGAGCGCGAGGAGGACGGCGCATGAGTGGGGTGAGAGCGGTCTGGGTGCGCGCCGGGCTGGCCTTCCTCGCCGTGGTCTCCGCCGTGCTGGGCCTGTACGTCCTCCTCTCGCCCGAGGGGTTCTTCAGCTGGTCCTGGGTCAACCTGGGCATGGCCTACAACCCGCACCTGACGCTCGACTACGGGGCGATGAACCTGGCCGCCGCGATTCCTCTCGCCGGCGCCGCCGTGGTGATGACCCCGGCCTTCGCCCGCACCGCCCTGGCCTCGTACGCGACGTGGTCCACCGCGCACTTCCTCATCCACGTGCGCTTCCGCTCCCACGCCGTCGCCCACACCTCCGCCGCCGAAGCCGGCCTGCTCCTCGGCGTGCTGGGCATCGGCGTCGTGATCCCGGTCGCGCTGCTCCTGCTCACGTTCGGTCGCGGCCGGCGGTGACGCCGAGCGGTCCGTTGTCCGACCGCCCGCCTATGCTGCGCCGCATGGCGGACGAACGCGCGGGTGGGGTGGGCTCCTGGGGGGTCTGCGAGCTGGTGGTCCACTATTCCGTCGCCGCTCCGAGCGAGGCGGACGCCCGCGCCGTGGCGGCGGCGCTGGCCCGGCGGGGGCACCGGTGGGTGACCGTGCGGCCCGTGTACCTGCCGCATCTGGATCCCGGGCACCACCTGTTCGGCAGGCCCGCGTTCTCGCGGCCCGAGCTGGAGGGCTGGTGGAGCGTCGACAGCCTCGTGGACGAGGAGGCGCCCGACGCGGCCTCCGAGTCCCATCAGCACGACTGCGAGAGGAAGGCCGTCGACGCGGTCGCCCGCGCGCACGGCGGGTTCTGGAACAGCGGGTCCCTGGCCCGCCGGGAGACCAAGCTGTCCGGGTTCGACCGCCGGGGGCTGGTCCATGAGCACGACGAGGAGCACGCCCACCGCGTGCGGCGCGAGGTGGTCGCGCGCTTCCCTCCGCCGGTACGGGAGCCGGTCCCGGCCGCGCCGCTCCGGTGCGCCACCGCCGACCGGTCGTACCCGCCCGTGCTGGAGTGCGTGCGGGAGGTCGCGCGCGATCTGGAGGCCCGTGGGGGCGGGCTGCCCGCCGGGACGGCGTGGTGGCTCACCGGGGAGGCGGAGGACTTCTCCGGCGACCGCGAGGTCGTCTTCGAACTGGCCGACGCGGTCATGCACCAGGGGACCTGCTATCCGCACACCGCGGAGGAGATACCGCTGCTGGCCGGTCTCGCGGGCCATGCGGACGTCCGTCCCGCGCACCGGGCCCTGTTCCTCACGTTCCTGTACGAAGCGGCCACCATCGGCCTGCGGCTGGCCGCTTCCGGGGCCGACCGCAGGGTCGCCCTGGGGCTTCCGCTGGAGGAGACGGCGGACGAACGCGCCGCCCGCCGTGCGGTCGAAGCCGCCGCGCCGCGCCTCCTGGACCGGTGGGACGGCGAGGACGAAGCCGTACGGTTCGCGCTCGCGGGCCTCGCGGCGGCGACCCGGCACGGCGCCTCGCGTCCCCGCGTCCGGCGCCTGGCCGAGCACTGGCCGGCCGGGCCCCGGGCGGACACCCTGCGCCTGGTGCTCGCCCTGACCGCGCCCGGCGACGCCGAAGTGGTCACCGTCCTCCGGGACATGGCCGGAAGCGGCACCCTTCCTCCCCGCCGGATCCCGAGTCCCCTCGCGCCCCCGCGCGGCGCGGCGCTCGTTCTGCTCAAGCCGCTGCTGGAGCGGGAGGTGTCCTCACTGCCGGCCGCATGAGAGGGGCGGGCCCGATGAGGCGGGTGCCGGCCCGCTGAGGCGGGGGCGGGCCGTGGTCAGTGGCCGGGGGTGAGTTCGCCGGTGAGGCGGGTGTGGAGGTCGGCGCTGGGGGTGTTGAGGCCGGTGATCCGGACGGTCTTGCCGCGCTGGGCGTACCTCGTCCCGATCGCGTCGAGGGCGGCGACGGAGGAGGCGTCCCAGATGTGGGCGGCGCTCAGGTCGATGATCACCCGGTCGGGGTCGGTGGCGTAGGCGAAGCGGCCGACGAGGTCGTTGGAGGACGCGAAGAACAGGGCGCCGGTGACCCGGTAGACGACCGTCGTGCCGTCGGGGTCGGTGACGGCGGTGACGTCGGCGAGGCGGGCGACGCGCTGGGCGAAGACGACCATGGCGGTGACCGAGCCCAGGACGACGCCGATGGCGAGGTTGTGGGTGGCGACGACCGCGGCGACCGTGAGCACCATGACGGTGATCTCGCCGGCCGGCATCCGCCTGAGGGTCTTCGGGGCGATCGAGTGCCAGTCGAAGGTCGCGCACGACACCATGACCATGACGGCGACCAGCGCGGCCATCGGGATGTCGGAGACGACCGGCCCGAAGACGATGCAGAGGACCATGAGGAAGGCCCCGGCGAGGAACGTCGAGACGCGGGTGCGGGCGCCGGAGACCTTCACGTTGATCATCGTCTGGCCGATCATGGCGCAACCGCCCATGCCGCCGAGGAAGCCGGTGACGATGTTGGCGACGCCCTGGCCGATGGACTCGCGGGTCTTGTTCGAGGGGGTGTCGGTGATCTCGTCGACCAGCTTCGCGGTCATCAGCGACTCCATCAGGCCGACCAGCGCCATCGCGAACGCGTACGGGGCGATCGTCGTCAGCGTGTCCAAGGTGAAGGGCACGTCCGGCAGGCCGGGCACGGGCAGGGAGGTCGGCAGGGCGCCCTTGTCGCCCACGGTCGGCACCGCGATCCCGGCCGCCACGGTGATCACGGTCAGGATGACGATGGACACGAGCGGGGCGGGGACCGCGGTGGTGACCTTCGGGAAGAACACCATGAGCGCCAGGCCGGCGGCGATCAGCGGGTAGACGGCCCACGGCACGTCGCGCATCTCCGGGATCTGGGCCATGAAGATCAGGATCGCGAGGGAGTTGACGAAGCCGACCATCACCGAGCGCGGCACGAACCGCATCAGCCGCGCCACGCCCAGCGCCCCCAGGACCACCTGGAACACGCCGGCGAGGATGACGGCGGCGACCAGGTGGCCGAGGCCGTGCTCGCGGTTCAGCGGGGCGATCACGAGGGCGACGGCGCCGGTGGCGGCGGAGATCATCGCCCGCCGGCCGCCGACGACCGAGATGACGACGGCCATGGTGAAGGAGGCGAAGAGCCCGATCGCCGGGGCCACGCCCGCGATGATCGAGAACGAGATGGCCTCGGGGATCAGCGCCAGGGCGACGACCAGACCGGCGAGGACCTCGGTACGCCAGACCTTCGGGTCGGAGATCCAGTCGGGCTTCAGACCGCGCAGGCGCGCGGCCGGGGACACGGCGGTGGCAGCGGAGGACACGGGGCGGAACCTGTCGTTGCTCGGGCACGCCCCGTACGGCGGACCGGGGACGTGCGGAGGGGCGCGGAGCGGCCGGGCCGGCGCACCGCGGACGGCACCGCGACGTGCGGCGGCCAAGGGCGGGGAGGGGGTTCGCGGGGAAGGGAGCGCGGCGCGCGCTCTCACGTCCCGGAGCGGAGGGTCACGGCGGGCAGGCGGCGGCGCCGGGCGTCCTGGGCTCGCGCACGCTGCTCTCCTGCGAGAATTCGGTACGTCGCCGGGGGCGCCGTCGGCCCCGGCACGGCAACGGCGGGGCCGCGGAGCGCCGCCCTCGCCACCCACAACTCTACCCTGACGTGAGGGTAGAGATCGGCCGTGCCCCTCGGGGCCGCGGGCCGCCGGACGAGGAGAAGGGCCAGGGGAGCACGGGCGTGGACGCCAAGCACATGCAGATCGGCGAGGTCGCCGCGCGGACCGAGCTGTCCCTGCGGACGATCCGCCACTACGAGGAGACCGGGCTCGTCACCCCGTCCGCCCGGTCCCAGGGCGGGTTCCGCCTCTACACCGAGGCCGACGTCGCCCGCCTCATGGTCGTCCGCCGCATGAAGCCGCTCGGCTTCACCCTGGACCAGATGCGCGACCTCCTCGACGCCACCGACCGCCTCGACGCCACCGACCGTCTGGACGCCACCGACCGCATGGACGGCGCCACGGGCGCGGACGCCCGCGCGGCCCTCGGCGCCGAGGAGCGCGAGGCCCTGCTGGAGCGCGTCCGCGCCTATCAGCAGGAGGCCGCCGCGCAGGTCGAGAAGCTGCGGGTGCAGCTCGCCCGCGCCGAGGACTTCGAGGCCACCCTGCGGGCCCGCCTGGAGCGGGACGCGCCCGGCCGCCACGCCTGACCGCCGACCGCCGACCGCCGCCGACGCCACCACCGGCCGCCCCCGACCGCCTCCGTCAGCCGCCCCGGCCACCACCGGCCGCCCCCGTCAGCCTGCGGCGGCCGGGAGGCAGGGCGGTGCCGTGCCGCCCGCGCGGAGCCAGGCGCGGTACGGGGGCGCCCGGTGCGCGGCTTCGCGGTACGCCTCGGCGAGGGTGGCGTGGAGGGGGGCCAGCGGGGTGGTGCGGCGGGCGCAGAGGAGGAGGCGGACGGCGAGCGGGTCGCCGCGGAGCGGCCGGACCGCCAGGTCCTCGCGGGGCACGGACGTCGGCTGGCAGGGGGCCACCGCCTCGCCGAGGGCGACGAGGGAGGCGGCGGTGTGGTAGTCGCCGTGGAGGAGGGGCGGGTCGATGCCGGCGGCCGTCAGGACGCGGCGTAGCCCGTCCCATTCGCCGTCCACCGCCGGATCGACCATCCAGTGGTCGCGGGCCAGGTCGGCGAGGTCCACGACGGGGTGGGCGGCGGCCGGGTGGGCGGGCGAGAGGGAGACGAACTGGGGCTCGCGGGCGACGAGGACGCGCTGCTGGAGGCCGTCGGGCACCGGGAGGGGGCTGCCCTCGACCTCGTGGACGAAGGCCACGTCCAGGCGGCCCGCCGCGACCTCGCGCAGCAGGGTCCGCGCGGAGACGTCGACGCGCAGGCCGACGTCGGTGCCGGGGAAGCGGGCGCGGAGCCGCCGGAGCCAGCCGGGGAGGGCGCGGCTGGCGGTGGAGCCGACGCGGAGCCGGGGGCCGTCGGCGCGGGCGGCCTCGGCGCGGGTCTCGGTGACGAGCGCGGCCATGCCGTCGACCAGCGGGCGGGCGCGGGTGAGCAGGGAGCGGCCGAGCGGGGTGGGGAGGCAGCCGGTGCGGCCCCGGGAGAACAGCTCGGCGCCGAGGGCGTTCTCGATGCGGCGCAGCTGGGTGGTCAGGGACGGCTGGCTCATGCCGAGCTGCCGCGCCGCCTTGTGCAGGCTGCCCGTGTCCGCGATGGCGCAGAGCGCGCGCAGGTGTCTCACCTCCAGCTCCATGGGGCGAGCGTAGGACGGTGTTCCGGTCGCGCACCAGATGTTCGGATCGGCCCAACTCGCTGGATAGCGGGGCCAATTGGCGAGCTGGAAGCGGGGGTGATGCGGTCGTGCTATCGGGGAGTGGCATTCTTCCCGGCGGGCTCGCGCGGTCCGAGACTCTCTCCCGACCCCGATCAGGAGGAGCCCCCCATGCGACACCCCAAGGTCCTCACCCGTACCCTCACCGCCGCCCTCGGCCTCGGTCTCGCGGTCTCGCTCGGCGCCGCCGCCCCCGCCGGTGCCGCGCCGGACGCCGCCGCGCCGGTGTCCGCGTCCGCCGCCGTCGCCGGGTACGCCGCGTACGCCGGTTCGGCGGAGGAGGCGAAGGCCAACAAGGCGTTCCACGACGCCGTCATGCGGTCGGTGGCGAAGAAGCGGGCCGCGAACCCGTCCGCGACCGCGGCCGTCACCGTCGTCTACAGCGCGGCCAACGCCCCCAGTTTCCGCACCCAGATCGCCCGCTCGACCCAGATATGGAACAGCTCGGTGGTGAACGTCCGGCTCGTCGAGGGCAGCAACCCGGACTTCCGCTACTACGAGGGGAACGACTCCCGCGGTTCGTACGCGAGCACCGACGGGCACGGGAGCGGCTACATCTTCCTCGACTACCGGCAGAACCAGCTGTACAACTCCACCCGGGTGACCGCCCACGAGACCGGGCACGTGCTCGGTCTGCCGGACCATTACAGCGGCCCGTGCAGCGAGTTGATGTCCGGCGGCGGTCCGGGCACGTCCTGCCAGAACGCCACTCCGAACGCCCAGGAGCGGGCCCGCGTCGACCAGTTGTGGCGTTACGGGCTCGCTTCCGCGTTCAAGGGCTGACCGGCGCGGTCGTCACACGGCCGACAGAAGCCGCCGGCCGAAGTCGGCGCCCTCGGGGAGCTGGCCGCGCAGCCGGGCCAGCGCGCCCTCGAAGTCGCCGCCGGCGACGACGGCCTCGAAGGCGGTCCCGCCGTAGTGCAGGGTCAGGCTGAGGTCGGCGCGCTCGCCGAGGGTGAGCAGGCAGCTGAGCGTGGCCTGTTGGGCGGCTCCGCCGGTGACGACGGGGAGCGGCAGGTCCCACTCCAGTACGCAGCCGGTGAGGGCCTGCCCGCCCTCGCCGGCGGCGGTGAGGGCGGCGAAGCTCGCGCCCGTGTACTCGATTCCCCTGACGCGGACGCTGACGCGCCCGCCGTCGGCCGTGATGACGATCGCTTCCGCACCGCGGCGGTCCCGGTACCAGCCGGTCCAGACTTCTGTCGACTCCGATGACATGCGCGGACTGTAGCGGTATGACCGGCTCCGGCGCGCGGCCGGTCACCCTGGGGCCGGACTTCTCCCGTTCTCGCCGTTCTTGCCGGTGACCTGCGTGGTAGTGGCTTCCGTGCCGTCCGGCCCCGGCGCCTCGGCGTGCGGGCAGTCGTGGTTGCGGCACGGCTGCACCGTCCACTCGGGCACCCAGGCCCCGAGGACCTTGTGCCGGGTGGCGACGGTGGCGCGGGGGCGTCCGCAGGCCGGGCAGGGCAGCGCGGCCAGCGGGTCCCTCACCGTGCGCGGGATCTCCTCGGCCATGCCTCCAGGGTAGGCCGGGCGCCGCCGGGCCGCCCGCTACCGCTTCCTGGTGTACGTGCGGACCAGGACGCCGTTGTCGAAGGCGCGCACGGAGCCGAGGGCGAAGTCGCGGGGCTCGAAGCCGGCGCCGAACATCGGCATGCCGGAGCCGTACACCTGCGGATAGGTCTTGATGACCAGCTCGTCGATCTCCTCGATGAGCTCGCCGGCGACGGTGGAGCCGCCGCAGAGCCAGATGCCGAGCCCGCCGTCCTCGGCCTTGAGCTCGCGGACGCGGCCGACGAGGTCGTCGGCGATCAGCTCGACGTTCGGGTCGGGCGACTCCGTGAGGGTGCGGGTGGCGACGTACTCGCGGAGGTGGGCGTACGGGCTGGCGATGCCGACGTCCAGGGCGATGCGGTACGAGGCGAGGCCCTGGATCACGGTGTCGTAGTGCTTGGGGTCGGCGTCGATGCCGAGGGGCTCCCGCATGTGGAACGGGATGGTCTCCGGGTACTCGGAGTTCATCCACTCCTGGTACTCCGCGTCCACGAAGGAGTACATGGACGAGGCGTCGCCGTGCGGGTCGCCGATGAAGCCGTCGATGGAGCAGGCGACGTAGTACGTGAGCTTGCGCAAACCGGGTCCTGTTCTGTCGGGGCGTGACCGCGAGCGCGACCACGACAGACATAGTGCTTCATCTGTAGTGGTCGCGCAACCCTGAAAGCCCACCCGGTTGTTGAGGGAGTCCCTGTCGGCTGGTCAGCGGCTCCTGCGGGTCACGAACTCCGCGAGCGACAGCAGGTCCCCGGCCGCCGACAGGTCCGGGACCGCGCCGGCCAGGTGCTCGACCGCCCGGCCCATCCGGTCGGCCGCCTGGGCCTGCGCCCAGTCCCGGCCGCCGGCCCGCTCCACGGCGTCGGCCGCGGCCCGGACCGCCCGCTCGTCCAGGACCTCGCGGGAGTACAGCTCGGCCAGCTCCTCGCCGGCGGGGGTGCCGGAGGTGAGCGCCGCGACCACGGGCAGCGACTTCTTGCGGGCGACGAGGTCGGCGCCGGCCGGCTTGCCGGTGCGGTCGGGGTCGCCCCAGATGCCGATGAGGTCGTCGATCAGCTGGAAGGCGAGGCCGGCCTCGCGGCCGAAGGAGTCGAGCGCCGCGACCTCCTCCTCCCCCGCGCCCGCGTACAGCGCGCCGAGCGCGCAGGAACAGCCCAGCAGCGCCCCGGTCTTGGCGGTGGCCATGGCGAGGCACTCGTCGAGGGAGACCTCGCGGGGGCCGCGCGACTCGAAGGCGCAGTCCGCCTGCTGGCCGGCGCAGAGCTCGATGACGCAGGCGGCGAGGCGCGCGGTGGCCGCGGCGGCGGCCGGGTGCGGGTCCTCGGCGAGCAGCCGGAGCGCCAGCGCGTTCATGGCGTCGCCGGTCATCAGGGCGTCGGGGATGCCGAACACGGTCCAGGCGGTGGGCCGGTGCCGGCGGGTCGGGTCCTCGTCGACGATGTCGTCGTGGAGCAGGGTGAAGTTGTGGGCCAGCTCGACGGCCGCGGCGGCCTTCACCGCCTGGGTGTCCTCGGCGCCCAGCGCGCGGGCGGCGGCGAGCACCAGGGCGGGGCGGATGGCCTTGCCGGCCTGGCCGTCGGCGGGCGTGCCGTCGGCGTCCTCCCAGCCGAAGTGGTACATCGCCACCCGGCGCACGGAGCCGGGCAGGGTCTCGACGGTGGAGCGGATCTGGGGGTCCACGGCGGTCCTCGTCCGGTCGAGGAGCGCCACGGCGCCCGGTCCGTCGATGACGGGATCCGCGGTCGTCAGCGTCACGGTCTTGGTCGTCCTTCTTCACGACGAGCCCCGCGGCGGGGCGCGGGGCGGGGGCGGTGGATGGGGAATGGAGGGCGATCGGGGCCGGCGGTTTCGGGGGCCTACTGGTGCCCCCGGGGGATACGGCGGGGGCGGGGGCAGGTCGGCGGCCCCCGGGCGGCGGGCGGACGTTCCGACCTCGCCCGCGGCGTCCGCCCGCCGGCCGGATAGGGAACTCCCTCTCGTACGTCTGACTTGCGAAAGAAAGCCTGTCAGCACAGAGGGTGCCGACGCCATTACACAATCGGGTGGGACTGATCGGCGATCTTCGGGGCATGTCGGCGGATTTCCCCTCGGGCGGCGGAGTGCCCGACCCGGCCGGGCTGTCCGGAACGGCTCGCACACGGCCCGAACGGATGGCAGCGGAGGGACGGGCTCCGGTACTCCGGTAACCGGTCCGTTCCGGTAGGAACCGGTAGGAAGGAGCACGCCATGGCCGTTCCGCTGTCCGCGAGCAGGGTCCTCGGCGCACTGCGCGGCGAGGGGCTGTCGGTCGTCGAGGTCGGCGACTGGTCCACCCACAACAGGAACCACAAGGGCCCCTGGGGGCCGGTGCACGGAGTGATGATCCACCACACCGTCACCCGGGGCACGGCGCACACCGTGCGCATCTGCCGGGACGGCTACCAGGGGCTGCCGGGCCCGCTCTGCCACGGCGTGATCGCCAAGGACGGCACGGTCCACCTGGTCGGCCACGGGCGGGCCAACCACGCGGGGCTCGGCGACGACGAGGTGCTGCGGGCGGTGATCGCCGAGCAGCGGCTGCCCGTCGACGACGAGGCCACCACCGACGGCAACCGGCACTTCTACGGCTTCGAGTGCGAGAACCTCGGCGACGGCGAGGACCCCTGGCCCAAGGTCCAGCTGGAGGCGATCGCGAAGGCGTCGGCAGCGCTCTGCCGGGCGCACGGCTGGACCCACCGCTCGGTCATCGGCCACCGCGAGTGGCAGCCCGGCAAGGTCGACCCGCGCGGTTTCACCATGGCCTCCCTGCGCGCCCGCGTCGCCGACCTGCTCCGCTGACCCGACCCGACGAGACCCGACCAGACCCGACTGTCCCCAACCCGACCCGACCCCCGATCCGACCAGACCCCACTCCAGGTCCGCGCGCGTACGGCCCCGGCTCCCGCACGCGCGCGTGCCGCTCCCCCGGCCCGGGAGAATGGCCGGGTGGACACGTACGAGCTCGCCGGCCTGCGGCCCCGGCTGCCCTCGCCCCTGGAGCCGGTGGACGACGAGCGGTTCGCCCGGCGCGGCCTGACGCTGCTGCTCAAGCGGGACGACCTCATCCACCCCGACCTGCCCGGCAACAAGTGGCGCAAGCTCGCGCTCAACCTGCGCGCCGCCGCAGGACGGCCGGTGCTGACCTTCGGCGGCGCCTACTCCAACCACCTGCGGGCCACGGCCGCCGCCGGCCGGCTGCTCGGCTTCCCGACCATCGGCGTCGTACGCGGCGACGAGCTGGCGGGCCGGCCGCTGAACCCCTCCCTGGCGCGGTGCGCGGCGGACGGGATGCGGCTGGAGTTCACGGACCGCGCCACGTACCGGCGCAAGCACGAGCCGGAGGTGCTGGCGGCGCTGCTCGACCGGGCCCCGGAGGGCACCCGCGTGGTCCCCGAGGGCGGCAGCAACGCGCTCGCGGTGGAGGGGTGCGCGGCGCTCGGCCGGGAGCTGTCCGGGCGCGCGGACGTGGCCGCGGTGGCCTGCGGCACGGGCGGCACCCTGGCGGGCCTCGCCGCCGGCTTCGACGGGCGGACGCTCGGGGTGCCGGTCCTGAAGGGCGGTTTCCTCGGCGGGGAGGTGCGGGCCCTCCAGGAGGCGGCCTTCGGCGGGCCCCGGGGCGACTGGTGGCTGGACGAGCGGTTCCACTGCGGCGGCTACGGCCGGACGAACCCCGCGCTCGACGCGTTCGCACAGGACTTCGAGGCGCGGCATGGACTCGCCATCGAGCGGCTGTATGTCGCCAAAATGCTCCTCGCGGTGGTGACCCTCGCGGAGGACGGCGCCTTCCCGCCGGGGACGCGGATCGCGGCCGTGATCACCGGCGGCCCCGGGGACCCCTGACCGTCCCGCGCGGACTCCGTCAGTCCGTCTCCTCCCGGTAGGCCGCCGCCTCCTCCAGGTCGAGCCGCCGCAGCAGGCTGCGCATCATCTCGTCGTCGATCCGGCGCTCGTCGCGCAGCCGGACGAAGACCTCGCGCTCGGCCTCGATCATCTCGCGGGCGAGGCGGCGGTAGGTGTCGTCGGCGGTCTCGCCGGTGACCTCGTTGACCGCGCCGAGGCGCTCCCAGACGCTGTTGCGGCGCCGCTCCAGGACCGTGCGGAGGCGGTCGGCGAGGGGGCCCGGCAGGGTGTTGCGCTCGTCGGCGAGGAGTTCGTCCAGGCGGGTCTCGGCGGCGCGGGACGCCTCGCTCTGGGCCTGCGCCTCGGCGAGCGTCTCCTGGTGGCGGTCGCGTCCGGGGAGCTTCAGGGCGCGGATGAGCGGGGGCAGGGTGAGGCCCTGGACGACGAGGGTGCCGATGACGGTGGTGAAGGTGAGGAAGAGGACGAGGTTCCGGGCGGGGAACTCGACGCCGTCGGTGACGACCGGGATGGAGAAGGCGATCGCGAGGGAGACCACCCCCCGCATGCCGGCCCAGCCGACGACCACGGGCGCCCGCCAGTCGACACCCGGTTCGCGCTCCCGGACGCGGGCGGAGAACCGGCGGGGCAGGAAGGTCGCCGGGAAGACCCAGACGAAGCGGACCACGACGACGAAGACGAAGACCCCGACGGCGTACCAGAGGGCCTCCCCGATGCCGTAGGGGCCGAGCTCCCGGACGACGTACGGCAGCTGGAGCCCGATGAGCGCGAAGACGGAGGACTCCAGGACGAAGGCGACCATCTTCCACACGGCCTCCTCCTGGAGGCGGGTGGCGAAGTCGACCTTCCACGCCTTGTGCCCGAGGAA
Organism: Streptomyces sp. NPDC057854; assembly: GCF_042797055.1. Classification (NCBI taxonomy): domain Bacteria; kingdom Bacillati; phylum Actinomycetota; class Actinomycetes; order Kitasatosporales; family Streptomycetaceae; genus Streptomyces; species Streptomyces sp. NPDC057854. The sequence continues at coordinate 56,708 of NZ_JBHVMF010000013.1, read as the reverse complement.
GAGGCCGACCACGACGACGGCGAGCACCCCGGAGGCGTGGACCTCCTCGGCCGCCGCGTAGGCGACGAAGGGGATGAGGAGGGAGAGGGTGTTCTGGAGCAGGGGTTCGGTGAGCCGGGTCCGCAGCCAGTGGATGGGCACCATCAGCAGCAGGCCGACGCCGACGCCGCCGACCGCGGCGAGCGCGAACTCGCCGAGGCCGCCGGCCCAGCTGACGCCCTCGCCCACCGCGGCGGCGAGGGCGACCTTGAAGGCGGTGATCGCGGTGGCGTCGTTCACCAAGGACTCGCCCTGGAGGATCGTGGTGATCCGGTGCGGCAGGCCGAGGCGGCGGGCGATGGCGGTGGCGGCCACCGCGTCCGGCGGGGCGATCACCGCGCCGAGGACGAGGGCGGCGGTGAGCGGCAGGTCGGGCACCAGGACGTACGCGAGCCAGCCGACGGCCACGGTGGCGAAGAGGACGTAGCCGACGGAGAGCAGCGCGACCGGCCGGATGTTGGCCCTCAGGTCCAGGTAGGAGGACTCGACGGCGGCGGTGTAGAGCAGCGGCGGCAGGATCAGCGGCAGCACGATGTGCGGGTCGAGGGTGTAGTCGGGGACGCCGGGGACGTACGAGGCGGCCAGGCCGGCGGCCACGAGGAGGAGCGGCGCCGGTACGGGGGTGCGGCGGGCGAGTCCCGCGACCGCCGCGCTCGCCGCCACCAGTCCCACCAGTTCCAGTGCGTCCATGCCGCTCTCCACCGTCCCTCTCGCCGCTCGTCCGTCCGCCCGGCCGGGGGTGTCGGCCCCGTACCCTGGCCATCATGATCGAGTGCCCGCACGTAGCAGAAATGCCGCGCCCCGAGCCGGCCCCGCTCCACGACACGTGCCCCGAGTGCCTGGCCGACGGGACGAACCCGGTGCAGCTCCGGCTCTGTCTGACCTGCGGGCACGTGGGCTGCTGCGACTCCTCGCCGGGGCGGCACGCGACCGGGCACTTCGGCGCGACCGGGCATCCGGTGATGCGGACCTTCGAGCCGGGCGAGGCGTGGCGGTGGTGCTTCGTGGACGAGACGCTGGTCTGAGCGGGCCGTCCGCGCGGGCCGCGGCACGGTACGACGTGCGGGGCGGCGCGGTTCGCGGGGCGGGGCGAGGTTCGACGGGCTGCCCGTTGGGTACGTCACCCCTCCGCCGGTCACCGCGTTTTCCGGCCCCGCGCACCCCTGGCCACCGTCCGCACCCATGGGCCTACCATGGGTGACGGGCCGGGATCGGGGGCCCGGGGGCTTGCGGCGACACGGCAGGATGGATCGCGATAGCGTCACGGCGGACCGCGCAGCCCCTGCGTGACCGCGCCCGGTCCGGGGGTCTCCCCCGGGCCCCGAATGAGCTTGTGCCACCTTGGAGGTGAGGGTGTCCCAGATCGCAGGCGAGCCCGGGACCCAGGACTTCGTGGAAGTCCGGCTGCCCGCTGCGGGTGCCTATCTGTCCGTGCTGCGTACGGCCACGGCCGGCCTCGCGGCGCGCTTGGACTTCACCCTCGACGAGATCGAGGACTTGCGGATCGCGGTGGACGAGGCGTGCGCGATCCTGCTCCAGCAGGCGGTGCCCGGCTCGGTCCTGAGCTGCGTCTTCCGGCTGGTGGACGACTCCCTCGACGTGACCGTGTCCGCGCCGACGACGGACGGCCGGGCCCCCGAGCGGGACACCTTCGCCTGGACGGTGCTGTCGGCGCTGGCCGGCAAGGTCGAGTCGTCGGTCGCGGAGGACAACACGGTCTCGATCAGCCTGTACAAACAGCGCGGCGCGGGGCCAGGCCCGGCGTGAGGAGCGGGGACGCGACGGCCGGCATCCCCGGCCAGCAGGCGGCGGGACCGCACGAGGTCGCTACGGAGCAGCAGGCGGACCAGATGAGCGAGCACGAGCAGCAGCACGACGAGGCTGCCCCGGGCCCGGGCCCGTCCCCGGACGGGAGCGCCGGGACGGCGGACGCGACGCCCGGGGACGCGGGCGCGGAAGCGGCGCCTGCCGCAGAGACGGCGGACGGCGACAGCGACAGCGACAGCGGGGACGACGCGGGGGATCCGCCTCCGCAGGACCGCAGCGGTGCCCGCGCGCTCTTCGTGGAGCTGCGGTCGCTGCCGGAGGGCTCCCCGGAGAAGGCCGAGCTGCGCAACCGGCTGGTACGGATGCACCTGCCGCTGGTCGAGCACCTGGCGCGGCGCTTCCGCAACCGCGGCGAGCCGCTGGACGACCTGACCCAGGTGGCGACGATCGGCCTGATCAAGTCGGTCGACCGGTTCGACCCGGAGCGGGGCGTGGAGTTCTCCACATACGCGACGCCGACGGTGGTCGGCGAGATCAAGCGGCACTTCCGCGACAAGGGCTGGGCGGTCCGGGTGCCGCGCCGGCTCCAGGAGCTGCGCCTGTCGCTGACGACGGCGACGGCGGAGCTGTCGCAGCAGCACGGACGGTCACCGACCGTGCACGAGCTGGCGGAGCGGCTGGGGATCTCCGAGGAGGAGGTCCTGGAGGGTCTGGAGTCGGCGAACGCCTACTCGACGCTGTCCCTGGACGTGCCGGACACCGACGACGAGTCGCCGGCGGTCGCGGACACGCTGGGCGCGGAGGACGAGGCCCTGGAGGGGGTCGAGTACCGGGAGTCGCTCAAGCCGCTCCTGGAGGGCCTGCCGCCGCGGGAGAAGCGGATCCTGCTGCTGCGGTTCTTCGGGAACATGACCCAGTCGCAGATCGCGCAGGAGGTCGGCATCTCGCAGATGCACGTCTCCCGGCTGCTCGCCAGGACCCTGGCGCAGCTGCGGGAGAAGCTCCTCGTGGAGGAGTGAGGGTCAGGAGGCGTCCTGGCCGGGGCGCCGGATGCCGAGCGCCTGGGTCGTGGCCGGGTTCACCAGCAGGACGAGCCCGGTCACGGCGAGCACGGCGAGCGCGATGCCGTACGGGATCACGCCCTCGGTCTGGAGCATCTGCCAGGCGACCGGCAGGGCGAGGACCTGGGTGATGACGGCGGGGCCCCGGCTCCAGGAGCGCATCCGCCACAGGCCGACGGCGGCGGCGAGCGGGATCAGGCCGAGCGCGGCGAGGGTCACCCCGCCGGTGACGCCGCCGGTCAGGTCGGCGCCGTCGACCAGCGTCCGCACCAGCATGTACACGCCGCCGGCGAGCAGCGCGAGGGCCTCGACGAGGGCCACGCCCGCGGCTGCGGCCAGGCGGGCGGGGCGGGGGGTCTGCTCCGTACTGCTCATGAGAGGCAGCGTAACGGGACCGGCGCCGGGACCGGAGCCCGCCGGGGGTGTCCGGGGAGCGGGCGCGAGTGGGATCGGTACCACCGGGTAGGTACGCTGGCGGGCATGCGCGCACTTCTCGTGGTCAATCCGGCAGCCACCACCACCAGTGCCCGCACCCGTGACGTGCTGATCCACGCGCTGGCCAGCGAGATGAAGCTGGAGGCCGTCAGCACCGAGTACCGCGGGCACGCGCGGGACCTCGGGCGGCGGGCGGCCGAGTCCGGGGAGATCGACCTGGTCGTGGCGCTCGGCGGCGACGGCACGGTCAACGAGGTGGTGAACGGGCTGCTGCACCACGGGCCCGATCCGGACCGGCTGCCCGGTCTGGCGGTCGTGCCGGGCGGATCGACGAACGTCTTCGCCCGGGCGCTGGGGCTGCCGAACGACGCGGTGGAGGCGACCGGCGCCCTGCTGGACGCGCTGCGCGAGCGGAGTGCCCGGACGGTGAGCCTCGGTCTCGCGTCGGGGACGCCGGACACCCCGGACGAGGAGGTGCCGGCCCGCTGGTTCACCTTCTGCGCCGGGCTCGGCTTCGACGCCGGCGTGGTCGGCCGGGTCGAACAGCAGCGCGAGCAGGGGAAGCGGTCGACGCACGCGCTCTATCTGCGCCAGGTGTTCCGCCAGTTCCTGGAGGACCCGCACCGGCGGCACGGGACGATCACGCTGGAGCGGCCCGGCGCGGAGCCGGTCGAGGACCTGGTCCTCTCCATAATCTGCAACACCTCCCCCTGGACCTACCTGGGCAATCGTCCGGTGTACGCGTCCCCGGAGGCGTCCTTCGACACCGCGCTCGACGTGCTCGGGCTGAGCCGGCTCTCGACCCCGGCGGTGGCCCGTTACGCCACCCAGCTGCTCACTTCCAGCCCCGAGCGGGGCCCGCGCGGCAAGCACGCGACGACCCTGCACGACCTGACCGACTTCACCTTGCATTCGAAGGTGCCCCTCCCCCTCCAGATGGACGGAGACCACCTCGGACTGCGCACGAGCGTGACGTTCACAGGCGTACGCCGTGCACTGCGTGTGATTGTGTGAGTGGAAGGGACGAAAGTCCTTGCACTCGAACGTTTAGGCGCGGCTCCACCCCTTAGAAGTACGGCTGTGACCTAGCCGACACCGAGGAATCAAAAAAAACTTTCCGGAAGGGGTTGTATCCGCTGCCGAGGTTTGCGAGTCTCTTCTTGGCGATCGGGACGGCCCGCAGGACCGGCCTCCACTGAGAGCCAGAACCCCTCCTCAAACCCAGGACCACACCGGTTCATCCGGCAGTCGGCCCTTCACTTGTTGAGGGATTCGTGAAAGCGTTCACATTCACAAGCAACCTGCATGTAACACCGAGAGAGGTAGCAGCCATGGACTGGCGTCACAACGCCGTTTGTCGTGAGGAAGACCCCGAGCTGTTCTTCCCCATCGGCAACACCGGTCCTGCGCTGCTGCAGATCGAGGAAGCCAAGGCCGTCTGCCGCCGCTGCCCCGTCATGGAGCAGTGCCTGCAGTGGGCGCTCGAGTCCGGCCAGGACTCCGGCGTCTGGGGTGGCCTCAGCGAGGACGAGCGCCGCGCGATGAAGCGCCGCGCCGCCCGCAACCGGGCGCGCAACGCCAGCGCCTGAGCCACCTGCACAGCCTGAGGCACGCGGCGCGTACACCGCGTACGCATTCACCGCCCCCGAGCCGCAGCGCGCAGCAGTAAGCAGTACCCCACAGCATTCGAGCCCCGGACCGATCACTTCGGTCCGGGGCTCGCTGCTGTGCGTGACCGGATCGCCGGCCCGCCGGGGGCTTACTTCTGCGGGCGGACCGGGATGTCCAGGACCACCTTGGTGCCGCCCTCGCTGCCGGGCCGCATGTCGAAGGTGCCGCCCAACTCCCCTTCGACCAGGGTCCGTACGATCTGCAGGCCGAGGTTGCCGGCGGTCTGCGGGTCGAAGTCGGCGGGGAGCCCGCGGCCGTCGTCCCGGACGGTGATGAGGAGCCGCGCGTCGGCCCGGGGCTCGCCGCGGACCGCGCTGACCTCGACCGTGCCGTGCTCGCCGGGGGCGAAGGCGTGCTCCAGGGCGTTCTGCAGGATCTCGGTGAGGACCATGGAGAGCGGGGTGGCGACCTCCGCGTCCAGGATGCCGAAGCGGCCGTTGCGCCGGCAGGTCACCTTGCCCGGGGAGATCTCGGCGACCATCGCGATGACCCGGTCGGCGATCTCGTCGAACTCCACCCGCTCGTCCAGGTTCTGGGACAGCGTCTCGTGGACGATGGCGATCGAACCGACGCGCCGCACCGCCTCGTTGAGCGCCTCGCGGCCCCGGTCGGAGTCCATCCGGCGGGCCTGGAGGCGCAACAGGGCCGCCACCGTCTGCAGGTTGTTCTTCACCCGGTGGTGGATCTCCCGGATGGTGGCGTCCTTGGTGATCAACTCGCGCTCGCGCCGCCGCAGTTCGGTGACGTCGCGGAGCAGCACCAGCGAGCCGATGCGGGTGCCCTTGGGCTTGAGCGGGATGGAACGCAGCTGGATGACCCCGCCGTTGCCCTCCACCTCGAAGTTCCTCGGGGCGTAGCCGGAGGCGAGTTTGACCAGGGCCTCGTCCACCGGGCCGCGGGACGGGGCCAGTTCGGCGGTGATCTGGCCGAGGTGCTGTCCGACCAGGTCGGTGGCGAGGCCGAGCCGGTGGTAGGCGGAGAGGGCGTTGGGCGAGGCGTACTGGACCGTGCCCTCGGCGTCCAGCCGGACCAGGCCGTCGCCGGCCCGCGGCAGGGAGTCCATGTCGGACTGCTCGCCGGGGTAGGGGAAGGAGCCGGCCGCGATCATCTGGGCGAGGTCGGACGCCGACTGGAGGTAGGTGAGCTCCAGCCGGGAGGGGGTGCGGACGGTCAGCAGGTTGGTGTTGCGGGCGATCACGCCGAGGACGCGGCCCTCGCGGCGCACGGGGATCGACTCGACCCGGACCGGGACCTCCTCGCGCCACTCGGGGTCGCCCTCGCGGACGATCCGGCCCTCGTCGAGGGCGGCGTCCAGCAGCGGGCGGCGGCCGCGCGGGACCAGGTGGCCGACCATGTCGTCCTGGTAGGAGGTGGGGCCGGTGTTCGGGCGCATCTGGGCGACGGAGACGTACCGGGTGCCGTCGAGGGTGGGGACCCACAGGACGAGGTCGGCGAAGGAGAGGTCGGAGAGCAGCTGCCACTCCGACACCAGCAGGTGGAGCCACTCCAGGTCGGAGTCGCTCAGGGCGGTGTGCTGGCGGACGAGGTCGTTCATGGAGGGCACGGTGCGAGCGTACCCGCGGAATTAACGGCTGGTGAACCTGGCTCTTCGGGGCTCCGTGTTGGAGGATGGGCCCGGAAACACCGCGTTCAGGTGGATGGACAGACAAGAATGGTCTAGTCCACAATGAGCGCATCGAACTGCACACACCTCCATCCTCCCCGCACAGGAGGATGGACGAGGTTCCCGGCGCCCTCTGCCCTGATCGCGCCGAGACCTCCCTTACGGCCGAGGGTCCGCACACCCCCGGCCGGGCACACCCGGGCTGCGGTGCCGGGCGGGTTGAGGGTCCCGCCGGGCGCCGCGGCCCGCGGTCGTTTCCGGGGTCTTCGCCGGGCCCGCGGACCGGGGCGCGCACGGGGTTCGAGTGGCTGGCGCGGGGGGTGCGGCCGAGGATGGTGGAGGGGAGAGGTGCGGGCCGTCCGGGGTGCGGAACGGCATGAGGAGACGGGCCTCCCTCTGCTAAATTGGGACTTTGATTGGTCTATACCACACGGCCCCTCCCCAGCCCCTCACCAGATCGGCAGGCACAGCGTGGAAGTTGTCATCGTCAAGGACGCCAAGGCGGGCGGAGAGCTCATCGCGGACGGCATCGCCGGCCTCCTGCGCCGCAAGCCCGACGCGCTGCTCGGCGTGGCCACGGGCTCGACCCCGATCCCGATCTACGACGCCCTGATCGCCCAGGTGCGCGCCGGCGCCGTGGACGCCTCCCGGGCGCGCATCGCCCAGCTGGACGAGTACGTCGGCCTGCCCGCCGGGCACCCGGAGTCGTACCGCTCGACCGTGCTGCGCCAGGTCGTGGAGCCGCTCGGCCTGCCCGAGGACCACTTCATGGGGCCCGACGGCTCGGCCGAGGACGTCCAGGCGGCCTGCGAGGCGTACGACAAGGCGCTGGCCGACGCCGGCGGCGTGGACCTCCAGATCCTCGGCATCGGCACCGACGGGCACATCGGCTTCAACGAGCCCTGCTCCTCGCTCGCCTCCCGCACCCGGATCAAGACGCTCACCGAGCAGACCCGGATCGACAACGCGCGCTTCTTCGACGACGACATCGAGCAGGTCCCGCACCACGTCATCACCCAGGGCATCGGCACCATCCTGGAGGCCCGCCACCTGGTGCTGCTGGCCACCGGCGAGGGCAAGGCGGAGGCGGTCGCGCAGACCGTCGAGGGGCCCGTCGCCGCGCTCGTGCCGGCCTCCGCGCTCCAGCTGCACCCGCACGCCACCGTGGTCGTGGACGAGGCCGCCGCCTCGAAGCTGAAGCTCGCCGACTACTTCCGCCACACCTACGCGAACAAGCCCTCCTGGCAGGGCATCTGAACCCCGCGCCACCCACCGGCGCGCCGAAGGGGCCCGGCACCTGATCCAGGTGCCGGGCCCCTTCGCGTACGCGCGGACGGGTCCGTCAGGCGCCGGTGCCGGCCACGGCCTCGGCGGCGGCCCGGCCGCAGACCCGGGCGGCGCCGTGCGTGGCGATGTGCAGGGCGCCGCGCGGCCCGGCCTCGTTCAGCCCCATCTCGACCACGACGGTGTCCGGGCGGGCGGCGACCAGGCCGTCCAGGGCCGCGGTCATCCACGAGTGCCGGTGGAGGTCGCGGACGACCGCGACGATCCGCCGCTCCCCCGCCGCCGCGAGCACGGCGTCCGCCGTGGCGTCGGCGCCGAAGGAGCCGGAGGCGGTGCCGGGCAGCAGCCGGTCCAGCTCGGCGGCGACGCCCCACGGGGTCTCGTCGCCGACCGCGAAGTTGGCGACCGGGGTGAAGGAGGCGACGAAGGGGGCGCTCGACACCGGGGTGTGGGGCCCGTCGCCCCTGGTGATCCGCAGGGCCCGGCGGGCCGCCACGAGTCCGATCCCGGCGCCGGGCGCGGTCCCCTCCTGCACTGCCGCGCCCGGCACCGGTCCAGCCCCCCTCGCCCGGTGCGCCTGGGTCCAGGACGCCAGCGCGCGCACGCGCGCCGCGGCGTCGGCCAGCCGCTCCTCGGGCAGTTCACCGGTCCGTACCGCGGAGACGAGCGCGTCGCGCAGCCGCAGCACGGTGTCCTCGTCGCACAGCCCGCCGCCGACGCAGATGGCGTCGGCGCCCGCCGCGATCGCGAGGACGGATCCGCGCTCGATGCCGTAGGTCGCGGCGACGGCCTGCATCTCCATGCCGTCGGTCACGATCAGGCCGTCGAAGCCCAGCTCCTGGCGGAGCAGACCGGTGAGGATCTGCGGGCTCAGGGTGGCCGGACGTTCGGTGTCGAGCGCGGGAAGCAGGATATGCGCGCTCATGACCGCTTTGGTACCCGCGGCGATCGCCGCGCGGAAAGGCACCAGCTCACGGGCGTGCAGTGTGGCGAGGTCCACATCGATCCGGGGCAGCGCGTCGTGCGAGTCGACGTTGGTGTCGCCGTGCCCGGGGAAGTGCTTGGTGCAGGCCGCGACCCCGACGGCCTGGAGGCCGTCGACGTACGCCACCGTGTGCCGGGCGACCAGGTCGGGGTCGGGACCGAAGGAGCGGACGCCGATCACCGGGTTCTCGGCGTTGGAGTTCACGTCGGCCGAGGGCGCCCAGTTGAGGTCGATGCCGCAGGCGACGAGCCGGCGGCCGAGCTCGCGGGCGACGGCCCGGGTCAGCTCGACGTCGTCGACCCGGCCCAGGGCGTAGTTGCCCGGGAAGGACGAGCCCTCGTTGACCTCCAGGCGGGTGACGTCGCCGCCCTCCTCGTCGATGGCGACGAGGACGTCCTCCCGCTCGGCGCGCAGCTGCGCGGTGAGGCGGGCGAGCTGCTCGGGGCCGGCGACGTTGCGGCCGAAGAGGCCGACGGACGACAGACCCTCGCCGATCCGGCGGAGCAGCCAGTCGGGGGCGGTGGTGCCGACGAAGCCGGGCTGGAGCACCGTGAGCGCGTCACGGGTCAGGGTGTCCGAGCCGTGTACGAGTGTGGTCATGGGGCGCCGTTATCCCTTCACCGCGCCGGCGGTCATGCCGCCGACGGCCTTGCGCTGGAGGAAGAGGAACACGATGAGCACGGGCAGGGCGAAGAGCGTCGAGGCGGCCATGGTGGCGCCCCAGTCGTCGCCGAACGCGGTCTGGAACTGGGTGAGCCAGAGCGTCAGGGTCTGGTTCGTCTTGTCCTTGTTGAGCACCAGGACCATGGCGAACTCGTTCCAGGCCGTGATGAAGCCGAACAGCGAGGTGGACATCAGGCCCGGGGCGAGCAGCGGGAAGATGACCTTGCGGAACGCCTGGCCGCGGGTGCAGCCGTCGATCTGGGCGGCCTCCTCCAGCTCGACCGGGACGGCGGCGATGAAGCCGCGCAGGGTCCAGATGGTGAAGGGCAGGACCATCACGAAGTAGATCGCGGTGAGCAGCGGGATGCTGTTCAGCATCTCGTTGTCGCGGGCGATCATGTACATCGCGATGACCATGACCTCCCAGGGGGCCATCTGGGCCATCATCACGATGAGGACGATGCCCTTGCGGCCCTTGAACCTCATGCGGGCGATCGCGAAGCTCGCGGCGAGGGCGACGAGCAGGGCCAGCAGGACGGCGCCGACCGTGACGATCAGGCTGTTGGTGACGTACGTCCAGAAGAGGTCGACGCCGGTGGCGGTCGAGTAGTTCTCGAAGGTCGGGGTGAAGAAGAAGACCGGGTCCTTGGAGAGGATCTCGCTCTGCGGCTTCAGCGAGGACGAGAACATCCAGTAGACCGGGAAGACGAAGATCACGGCCAGGACGAGCGCGGCGGCGTTCTTCGCCACGGCGCCGACGGTCAGCGGCTTGCGGGTGCGCAGCTTCTGCGGGGCCGGGGCCGGCGCGGGCGCCTTGGGGTTCTGTGCGGTGGTGCTCAACTCTCGTCCTCCTGCTTCAGGATCAGGCGGAAGTAGAAGGACATGGCCACGAGGAGCATCACGATGGTGAGGATCGAGATGGCCGCCGCGACGCCGTAGTGCTGCTGGCTCATGCCTTCGATGTAGGCGAAGACGGGAAGGGTCTCGGTGGCGCGGTCGGGGCCGCCCTGGCGCATGGCGTAGACCTGGGTGAAGGCCTTGAAGACCCAGATGATCTCCAGGAAGGTGGTGATCATGAAGAAGGGCTTCAGGTTGGGGAAGACCACGGACCAGAAGGTCCGCCAGCCGCTGGCGCCGTCCATCCGGGCCGCCTCGTAGAGCTCGGTGCCCACGGTGGTGAGGCCGGCGTACATGTTGAGGGCGACGAAGGGGACGGAGCCCCAGACGACGAGGGCCGTGATGATCACGAAGGTGGAGAAGCCGGTCTCGAACCAGTTGTGCTGGTCGTAGCCGGAGAAGCCGAGCGTGCGCATCAGCCAGTTGGCGACGCCGAACTGCTCGTCGAAGAGCCACTGGAAGACCGTGACGGAGGCGACGATCGGCATGGCCCAGGCGAAGGCGAGGGCCAGCGAGAGCACCAGCCGCATCTTCTTGCCGAGGCGGTTGAGGAGGAGGCCGATGCCGGTGCCGATCGCCATGATCAGCGCGACGTTGGCGGCGGTGAAGGCGATCGAGCGGAGGACGACGGTCCAGAACTCGGAGTTCCCCAGCAGCTCCGTGTAGTTGTCGAAGCCGACCCAGGGGGTCTCGCGGCGGATCAGCTCACGCCGGTTGACCGACTGGAAGGAGAGGATCAGGTTGCTGATCAGGGGGTAGAGCAGCAGCACCGCCATGGACAGCAGGGCGGGCGTGACGAGCAGGTACGGCAGCAGCCCGCCGGGCAGCGAACGTCTGCCGCGCGAGGGCTGAAGGGCTTCCTTCGCGCCGGAAGGGGGTGGCGGAGTCTGCGACTTCCCTGCCGCCCTCCCGGGCGCGTCCTGGGAACCGGCGGTCGCCGTCCCCTGGGAGTCCACGGTCATGGTCTTCTTCCTCGCGGTTCTGGGGCTCCCGCGCCCACCGGGGCGCGGCCCGGGGGAGCGGGCCGCAATCACTGCAACGCCCAGGTGGCGGGGGCGGGGGGAGCCCGCCCCCCCCCCGGGGGGGGGCTCCGGGGGGGGGTTGCGGGCGGCGATTACCCAGGGGCGTGATAACAACAGAAGCAGGCGCCCGCAGTGGG
>NZ_JBHVMF010000013.1:0-45113 GCF_042797055.1 Streptomyces sp. NPDC057854 | reverse complement strand
GCGCATCAACCAGCAGTAGTCCCACCCCGGGGGGGGGGGGGGGGGGGCGCCCCCCCCCCCCCCCCCCGGGGGGGGGGGGGGGGGGGGGCCCCCCCCCCCCCCCCACCGGGGTGGGACTACTGCTGGTTGATGCGCTCGGCGATGACCTTGTCGGCCTCTTCGCCGGCCTTCTGCGGGTCCTCGCCCTTCAGGACCTTGGTCATGTAGCCCTTGATCGGGTTGGGCTCGGTCTCGACGTTGGCCCAGCCACCGGTGATCGGGGTGATGTGACCGACCTCGGCGACCTTGACCATGGCCTCGGCGAAGGAGCCGGCCTCCGGCTGGACCTGCGCGGACGGGTCGACGGGGATGATGCCGCCCTTGTTGGCGGTGCCGTACGACTCCAGCTGCTTCTTGTTGGTGACGAAGGCCAGCCACTCCTTCGCGAGCTCCTGGTTCTTGGAGCGCTCGGCGACGGCGAGGTTGGAGCCGCCGAAGAAGACGGAGCCCGGCTTGTCGGCCGTCTTGCCCGGGATCGGGAAGTAGCCGAAGTCGGCCTTCTTGCCGGCCTTCTCGATGGCGGCGATCGCGCCGCCGGCCTCCCAGCCGAGACCGATCCAGGAGGAGACGCCGCCCTTGGGGACGATGTCGACGGACTGCTGCGGGGTCGCCTCGTCCTTGTCCTTCGGAGCGGTCGAGAAGGACTGCAGCTCCTTGTAGAAGTTCATGGCGGCGGCGGCCTGCGGGGTGGCCAGGCCACCCTTCCACTTGTCGCCGTCCTTGACCGCGAGCTCGCCGCCCTCGTCCCACAGGAAGCCGGCGAAGACGTACCAGCTCTGGCCGGGCAGGTAGAGGGGCTGCGACTTCGGGTCGGCGGCCTTGAGCTTCTTCAGGCCGTTCACCCACTCGTCGCGGGTCTTCGGCGGGGTGACGCCGGCCTTCTTGAAGGCGGCCTTGTCGTAGATCACGACGCGGCTGGCGGCCCACCACGGAGCGGCGTAGAGCTTGCCGTCCAGCTCGGCCGAGGGCAGCATGCCCTTGCTCCAGTTGTTGTAACCGAGCTTGTCCTTCTCACCCGTGAGGTCGGCGAGGCCGCCGGTGACGGCGTAGCCGGTGGTCTGGGTGTTGCCGAGCTCCAGGACGTCCGGCGGGGTGTCCTCGGAGAGGGCCGTGGTGACCTTGGTCTGGATGTCGGTCCACTGCTGGACCTCGACGTTGACCTTGACGCCGGGGTGGGCGGCCTCGAACTCCTTGTTGACGCCGTCGATCCACTCCTTGGGAGCGGAACCGTCCATGACCCAGACGGTGAGCGACTTGTTGCCGCCCTCGGCCTTGTCCTTGTCGCCACCGCTGTCGGAACCACCACACGCAGCGATGGAGACCATCATGCCCGCGACGCCGATCGCCGCGATGAGCTTGCGCTTCACGCCACCCTCCTCAGGGATGCCTGCAACCCCTGCCCACCGCGCGAAGACATACGTCAGGTAATGCTCGTGGGGCTGGGACCTGGTCTTTAATGGTTTAGACCAGTACCCGGAGCTTGGCCTAGACCTTTGGGGGTGTCAAGGGTGTATAAGAAGGGCAGTCGCGTCCGTTATCGGACCGACACCTGAGGGAGGCCGACGACCCGTGACCGGTCCGTGCCACCATGTGAGCCGCGACAGACGGAGGAGCCGGTGACGGCAGCAGCACAGTCGGGAAGGCAGGCCATGGCCACGGAGGCGGGCAGCACGGAATCAGAGGGCGGGGCGGCGACCCGCACCGCGCGCGTGCCCAAGTACTACCGGCTGAAAAGGCACCTCCTCGACATGACGGAGACCCTTCCGCCCGGCACCCCCGTGCCGCCGGAGCGGACGCTCGCGGCCGAGTTCGACACCTCGCGCACCACCGTGCGCCAGGCCCTCCAGGAGCTGGTCGTCGAGGGCCGGCTGGAGCGCATCCAGGGCAAGGGCACCTTCGTGGCGAAGCCCAAGGTCTCCCAGTCCCTCCAACTGACCTCGTACACCGAGGACATGCGCGCCCAGGGCCTCGAACCCACCTCGCAGCTCCTCGACATCGGGTACGTGACCGCCGACGACACCCTCGCCGGACTGCTCGACATCACGGCCGGCGGCCGGGTGCTGCGCATCGAGCGCCTCCGCCTCGCCAACGGCGAGCCGATGGCCATCGAGACCACCCACCTTTCGGCCAAGCGCTTCCCCGCGCTGCGCCGTTCGCTCGTCAAGTACACCTCGCTCTACACCGCCCTCGCCGAGGTCTACGACGTCCACCTCGCCGAGGCCGAGGAGACCATCGAGACCTCCCTCGCCACCCCGCGCGAGGCCGGACTGCTCGGCACCGACGTCGGCCTGCCGATGCTGATGCTCTCCCGCCACTCGCTGGACGCCCAGGGCGAACCGGTGGAATGGGTGCGCTCGGTCTACCGCGGCGACCGCTACAAGTTCGTCGCCCGCCTCCAGCGCCCCAACGGCTGAAAATCGATCTGAACCCGTACCCCGGCACATCCGTGTGATGTGTCGGGGTACGCCGTTTCCCGGGGCGCGGTTCGACGCCGAGACCCGCCCGATACACGTCCGTTATTCGGACGAGGGTTCCCAGGAAGTGAGCGGTCCCCTACATTTCCTCGGCATTAACCGGTGATCAGTGAGGGGACGCACTCGCCATGACAGAAACCACGACCGGGAAACAACCGGTCATCACACCCGCCAGGATCGTCATAGCGCTCTGTCTGGCGGCGCCGTTCGTGGCGATGCTCTGGGTCGGTTCCTACTCGAAGACCGAACCCCTCTTCGCGGGAATCCCGTTCTTCTACTGGTACCAGATGCTCTGGGTGCTGGTGTCGACCGCGCTCACGATGATCGCGTACAAGCTGTGGCAGCGCGACCAGCGCGCCCGCAAGGGGGGTGACGCGCGATGAAGGACGGCGTCAACGGCGTCGCGCTCGCCGTCTTCGTGTTCTTCTTCCTGGCCGTCACGGTCATGGGCTTCCTCGCCTCCAAGTGGCGCAGGGCCGAGAACGAGAACAGCCTCGACGAATGGGGCCTCGGCGGCCGGTCCTTCGGCACCTGGGTCACCTGGTTCCTGCTCGGCGGCGACCTCTACACCGCGTACACCTTCGTCGCCGTCCCGGCGGCCATCTACGCGGCGGGCGCGGCCGGCTTCTTCGCCGTCCCGTACACCATCCTGGTCTACCCGCTGATCTTCACCTTCCTGCCGCGCCTCTGGTCGGTCTCGCACCGGCACGGCTACGTCACCACCTCCGACTTCGTGCGCGGCCGGTTCGGCTCCAAGGGCCTCTCGCTCGCCGTGGCCCTCACCGGCATCCTCGCCACCATGCCGTACATCGCGCTCCAGCTCGTCGGCATCCAGGCCGTCCTGGACGTGATGGGCGTCGGCGGCGGCGAGACCACCCACTGGTTCATCAAGGACCTGCCGCTGCTGATCGCCTTCGGCGTGCTCGCCGCGTACACGTACTCCTCGGGCCTGCGCGCCCCCGCGCTCATCGCGTTCGTCAAGGACACCCTGATCTACCTCGTCATCGCCGTGGCGATCATCTACATCCCGATCAAGCTCGGCGGCTTCGACGAGATCTTCGCCAAGGCCGGCGAGGCGTACGCGACGGTCAACCCGGCCACCGACAAGCCGCGCGGCTCCCTGGTGCCGGGCGAGGCGAGCCAGTGGACGTACGCGACGCTCGCGCTCGGCTCGGCGCTCGCGCTCTTCATGTACCCGCACTCGATCACGGCGACCCTGTCGTCGAAGAGCCGCGAGGTCATCCGCCGCAACACCACGATCCTGCCGCTGTACTCGCTGATGCTGGGCCTGCTCGCGCTGCTCGGCTTCATGGCGATCGCCGCCGGCATCAAGGTGAGCAACGGCCAGCTCGCCATCCCGCAGCTCTTCGAGAACATGTTCCCCGACTGGTTCGCGGGCGTCGCGTTCGCCGCCATCGGCATCGGCGCGCTCGTCCCCGCCGCGATCATGTCGATCGCCGCGGCCAACCTCTTCACCCGCAACATCTACAAGGACTTCATCAAGAAGGACGCCACCCCCGAGCAGGAGACCAAGGTCTCCAAGGTGGTCTCGCTGCTGGTGAAGGTCGGCGCGCTCGCCTTCGTCCTCACCATGGACAAGACGGTCGCCATCAACTTCCAGCTCCTCGGCGGCATCTGGATCCTCCAGACCTTCCCGGCCCTCGTCGGCGGTCTGTTCACCAACTGGTTCCACCGCTGGGCGCTGCTCGCCGGCTGGGCCGTCGGCATGGTCTACGGCACCGCCGCCGCGTACGGCGTCGCCAGCCCGACCCAGAAGCACTTCGGCGGCTCCTCCGCCGAGATCCCCGGCATCGGCGAGATCGGCTACATCGGCCTCACCGCCTTCGTCCTCAACCTCGTCGTCACGGTCGTCCTCACCTTCGT
The DNA here is from genome assembly GCF_042797055.1 of Streptomyces sp. NPDC057854. Lineage (NCBI taxonomy): Bacteria > Bacillati > Actinomycetota > Actinomycetes > Kitasatosporales > Streptomycetaceae > Streptomyces > Streptomyces sp. NPDC057854. The sequence goes on along the minus strand of NZ_JBHVMF010000013.1, from coordinate 40,716 downwards.
CCTCCGGGCCCTCAAGGCCCCCCAGGGCGTCGACGAGACCTCCCCGTCGGACTACACGGCCGACGCCGGCGACGCCGGGGTCAGCACCGAGCTCCCGAAGGTGGGGGCCGGCACCCACTGATCCGGCGGTACGCGGACGGTGGCGAGGGCCCGGGGGCGGAAAACCCCGGGTCCTCGCCCGTTCCTGCGGGCAGACTGCCCGCCATGGACTTCACGATCAGGGCCGTACGGCCCGAGGAGTACGAGGAACTCGGCGAGATCACCGCCCGTGCCTACCTCGACGACGGACACCTCACCTTCGGCGAGGACGACCCCTATCTGCCGGTGATGAAGGACGTGGCCCGGCGGGTCGCCGAGGCGGAGGTGCTGGTCGCCGTCGACGCCGACGGCCGGCTGCTCGGCGGGGTGACCTTCACCGCCGGCGGTGGCGCGTACGCGGACGTCGCCGGGCCCGGCGAGGCCGAATTCCGGCTCCTGGCCGTCGCCCGCGCCGCGCGCGGCCGGGGCGTCGGCGAGGCGCTCGTCCGGGCCTGCGTCGAACGGGCCCGGGCCCTCGACGGCTGCACCCGGATGCTGCTCTCCACCCAGGACCGGATGGCGGAGGCCCACCGGATCTACGAGCGGGTCGGCTTCACCCGGCTCCCCGAACGGGACTGGAGCCCCGTTCCGGAGCTGTCGCCGCTGCTCGTCCTCGCCCTGGACCTCTGACCGCACCGACGTCCGGCGACACAACATGTGGGGGGTGCCGCGATCGGCGCCCCCCACATGTATGCTCGTGCTCGCTGTCGACGCAGGGGAATCCGGTGCGAATCCGGAACTGTCCCGCAACGGTGTGCTTCGTGCGCTTTCCTCACTTCCGCACGGGCGAGTCCGAGCACCTGCGCGCGGTGCGCCCGGTCCGACCGTTCCGGGCGCCGACGACGTCCGGGCCTCGCGGAATGGGCCGGTGGACGCGGGCGCTTCCGCGCGTGCGCACGCCCGCCCTCCCCCGCCGCTGCCCCGGGCCGAGCGAGGGAGAGCCCCCACGTGACCATCGCGCCTGCGGGTCCGTCAGCCACCGAGGCCGCCACGAGCGAGAGCGACGGCCCCGGAACCGTATTGCTGCGGACCCTGACCGACCTCACCGCCGACCTCACCGACACCGACCCCGGCCGGGTCGCCGCCGCCGCGCTGCGCGGCCGGCACGCCGGATCGGACGAGGCGGAGCTGCGCGAACTGGCCACCGAGGCCGCCGCCGGACTCATCTCCGAGGACCCCGCCTACTCCCGGCTCGCCGCCCGCCTGCTCACCCTCACCATCGCCGAGGAGGCCGCCGGACAGGGCGCCGTCTCCTTCTCCGCCTCGGTCGCCACCGGCCACCGCGAGGGCCTGATCGCCGACCGCACCGCCGCCCTCGTCGCCCGGCACGCCGCGCGGATGGACGCGCTGATCGACCCGGCCGCCGACGACCGCTTCGGCTACTTCGGCCTGCGGACGCTGTACTCCCGCTACCTGCTGCGCCACCCGCTCACCCGCAAGGTCATCGAGACCCCGCAGCACTTCATGCTCCGGGTCGCCGCCGGCCTCGCCGAGGACGACTCGGACCGCGCCCTGGACGAGGTCGCGGCGCTGTACGGGCTGATGAGCCGGCTGGACTACCTGCCGTCCTCCCCCACGCTCTTCAACTCCGGCACCCGCCACCCGCAGATGTCCTCCTGCTACCTGCTGGACTCCCCGCAGGACGAGCTGGACTCCATCTACGACCGCTACCACCAGGTCGCGCGCCTGTCGAAGCACGCCGGCGGCATCGGCCTGTCGTACTCCCGCATCCGCTCGCGCGGTTCGCTGATCCGCGGCACCAACGGGCACTCCAACGGCATCGTGCCCTTCCTGAAGACGCTGGACGCCTCGGTCGCCGCCGTCAACCAGGGCGGCCGGCGCAAGGGCGCCGCCGCCGTCTACCTGGAGACCTGGCACGCCGACATCGAGGAGTTCCTGGAGCTCCGCGACAACACCGGCGAGGACGCCCGCCGCACCCACAACCTGAACCTCGCCCACTGGATCCCGGACGAGTTCATGCGCCGGGTGAACGCGGACGCCGAGTGGTCGCTCTTCTCCCCCGCCGACGTGCCCGAGCTGGTCGACCTGTGGGGCGAGGAGTTCGACGCCGCCTACCGCGCCGCCGAGGCGAAGGGCCTGGCCCGCCGGACCATCCCGGCCCGCGACCTGTACGGCCGGATGATGCGGACCCTCGCCCAGACCGGCAACGGCTGGATGACCTTCAAGGACGCCTCCAACCGCACCGCCAACCAGACCGCCGAGCCCGGCACCGTCGTCCACTCCTCCAACCTCTGCACCGAGATCATCGAGGTCACCAACGACGGCGAGACGGCCGTCTGCAACCTCGGCTCGATCAACCTCGGCGCCTTCGTCCACCCCGAGATCGGGGGCATCGACTGGGCCCGCCTGGACGACACGGTCCGCACCGCCGTCACCTTCCTCGACCGGGTCGTCGACATCAACTTCTACCCGACCGAGCAGGCCGGGAACTCCAACGCGAAGTGGCGCCCCGTGGGCCTCGGCGCGATGGGCCTCCAGGACGTCTTCTTCAAGCTGCGGCTGCCCTTCGACTCCGCCGAGGCGAAGGCACTGTCCACGAGGATCGCCGAGCGGATCATGCTCGCCGCGTACGAGGCGTCCGCCGACCTCGCCGAGCGCAACGGCCCGCTGCCGGCCTGGGAGCGGACCCGCACCGCGCGGGGCGTGCTCCACCCCGACCACTACGACGTCGAGCTGAACTGGCCGGAGCGCTGGGCGGCGCTGCGCGAGCGGATCGCCGCCGTCGGCATGCGCAACAGCCTGCTGCTCGCCATCGCGCCGACGGCGACCATCGCGTCGATCGCCGGCGTGTACGAGTGCATCGAGCCGCAGGTCTCCAACCTGTTCAAGCGCGAGACGCTGTCCGGCGAGTTCCTGCAGGTCAACACGTACCTGGTGGACGAGCTGAAGCGGCTCGGCGTGTGGGACGCGCAGACCCGGGAGGCGCTGCGCGAGGCCAACGGCTCGGTGCAGGGCTTCGGCTGGGTGCCGGCCGAGGTGCGCGAGCTGTACCGCACGGCCTGGGAGATCCCGCAGCGCGGCCTCATCGACATGGCGGCGGCCCGCACCCCGTTCCTGGACCAGTCGCAGTCCCTGAACCTGTTCATGGAGACGCCGACCATCGGCAAGCTGTCGTCGATGTACGCGTACGCCTGGAAGCAGGGCCTGAAGACGACGTACTACCTGCGCTCCCGCCCGGCGACCCGGATCGCCCGCGCCGCGTCGGCGTCCGCCGCCACCCCGATCCCCGTCCAGCAGGCGGCCCCCGACGCGGACGCCGTCGCCTGCTCCCTCGAAAACCCCGAGTCCTGCGAGGCATGCCAGTGACCACCCGTACGAACAACCTCCTCGACCCGGGCTTCGAGCTGACGCTCCGCCCGATGCGCTACCCGGACTTCTACGAGCGCTACCGGGACGCCATCAAGAACACCTGGACCGTCGAGGAGGTCGACCTCCACTCGGACGTCGCCGACCTCGCCAAGCTCACCCCCGGCGAGCAGCACATGATCGGCCGGCTCGTCGCGTTCTTCGCGACCGGCGACTCGATCGTGGCGAACAACCTGGTGCTGACGCTCTACAAGCACATCAACTCCCCCGAGGCGCGGCTCTACCTCTCCCGCCAGCTCTTCGAGGAGGCCGTGCACGTCCAGTTCTACCTGACCCTGCTGGACACCTACCTGCCCGACCCGGACGACCGCGCGGCGGCCTTCGCGGCCGTCGAGAACATCCCGTCGATCCGCGAGAAGGCGCAGTTCTGCTTCCGGTGGATGGACTCGGTCGAGAAGATCGACCGCCTGGAGACGCGGGAGGACCGCCGCCGCTTCCTCCTCAACCTGATCTGCTTCGCCGCCTGCATCGAGGGCCTGTTCTTCTACGGCGCCTTCGCGTACGTCTACTGGTTCCGCTCGCGCGGCCTGCTGCACGGCCTGGCGACGGGCACCAACTGGGTGTTCCGCGACGAGACCATGCACATGAACTTCGCGTTCGAGGTCGTGGACACGGTCCGCAAGGAGGAGCCGGAGCTCTTCGACGACGAGCTGCGGCAGCAGGTCACGGACATGCTGCGGGAGGCGGTCGAGGCGGAGCTCCAGTTCGGCCGCGACCTGTGCGGCGACGGCCTGCCCGGCATGAACACCGAGTCGATGCGCGAGTACCTCCAGTGCGTCGCCGACCAGCGCCTGGTCCGCCTCGGCTTCGCCCCGGTCTACGGCTCGGAGAACCCGTTCTCCTTCATGGAGCTCCAGGGCGTCCAGGAACTCACCAACTTCTTCGAACGCCGCCCCTCCGCCTACCAGGTGGCGGTCGAGGGCACGGTCGACCTGGACGAGGACTTCTGACCTCGCAGGTGGGGGGCGGCCGGTCTCAGCCGACCGCCCCCCACCGCACGGCCGCCACGACGCCCAGCAGCACCGCCGGCACCACCCACGGCCAGCCCATCACCCGCCGCACGGACGGCGCCAGCCACAGCGCCACCACGGCCCCGGCCGCACCGACGGCGATCGCCCCGGCCAGCTCGATCCCGGCGTAGGCGTCGTCGTCCCACACCCCGGACGGCCGGATCGTCACCGCGAGCCGGCAGAAGTACCCCGCCACCAGCGTGAGCAGCCCCACCGGCACGGCGAACACGACCCGCAGCCACCGGCGGTCGTCGTCGGGCGTCACGCGTCAGTCGTTGGGGACGACCGGGTAGCGGGGGGTGCCTTCTTCCATCTGGCGGAGGGCGTCCTTGCGGTCGCGCTTGGAGAGCTTGTCGATGTACAGGAAGCCGTACAGGTGGTCCGTCTCGTGCTGGAGGCAGCGGGCGAAGTAGCCGGTGCCGCGGACCTTGATGGGGTTGCCGTGCAGGTCCTGGCCGTGGACCTCGGCGTAGTCGGGGCGGGCCAGGGCCGCGTAGGCGGTGGGGACCGAGAGGCAGCCCTCGTTGGAGTCGTCGAGGTGGCGGCGGTCGGCCGGGAGGTCCTGGAGCACTGGGTTGACCACGTGGCCGGTGTGGCGGACGCCCTCGTCGTCGGGGCAGTCGTAGACGAAGACCTTCAGGCCGACGCCGATCTGGTTGGCGGCGAGGCCGACGCCCTCCGCGGTCTTCTGGCTGGCGAACATGTCGTCGACCAGGGCCGCGAGTTCGGGGCCGAACTCGGTGACGTCCTTGCACTCGTGGTGCAGCACCGGGTTGCCGACGACCGTGATCGGGCGGGAGGTGCCCCGCTCGCGGTGGGCGAGCTCACGCGCCTCGCAGTCCTCGGTGTCCACGATGTAGCCGTCGTCGTCCAGGGCGTAGCCCGTGAAGATCTGCTCGCCCGTCTCCTGCTGCGCCATGTGCCGCCGCGCCTTCCTGAAAACCCGATTCCGTCGGGGACAGCCTACGGGGCCGGGGCGGAAGGCTCAGCAGACCTCTTCGAGATCGCGCCATTCCCGGCTGTCGGGGCTGTCGGCGACCCAGCCGTCGAGGAGGCCGCGGACCAGGTCGGCGGGGGCGGCGATGCCGCACTCGCGCTCGGGCACCCACAGCTCGCCGGGCGAGCGGTGGCCGAGCGGCCCGGGGTGGCCGGGCTCGCTGTGGTCGTGCGGGTCGACGTGGTCGCCCTCGCCCTCGGCGCTGGGCATGGTCGACTCGGAGCAGGCGCGGCACAGCAGCCGTACCGACGACGACCAGTCCTCGGCGGCGAAGCCGGCCTCGGCGGCCAGCTGCTCCAGGGCGTCCCGGTCGTCCTCGGTGGCGGCCTCCAGGAGGACGACCCAGGTGGGGACGGGGGACGGCGCCCACAGCTCGATCTCGTCGAAGACCGGGTAGGAGGGGCCGGCGCTGGTGGTCCGCTCGCCGTTGGGCACGCCGTCGTGGAGGACGACCTCGCCCCAGCGGCGGCCGGAGGACGGCAGCGGGATGGAGAGGACCTCGATGCGGGCCGGGTCGAGCCGGCGGCCCCAGACGACCTCGGCCTCGCCCTCGGGCGAGAGGCGGACGGCGGCGCTGCCGAGCTCCATCCCGGCGGGCTCGCCGGTGGCGGAGGATGCGCCGGGGACCTTCAGCCCGTACGCCTGCCAGGCGCGGCGGGCCAGCGGCCAGTCCTGGAGGGCGGTGGCGGCGATGCCGACGTTCCACCAGTCGGGGGCGCCGGTCTCCTTGTCGAGCAGGGCCACGGCCCGCAGTCCGGCGGCCCGCGCCTGCTCCCAGTCGTGCCGGAACTTGTGCAGCAGCGCCAGGTTGAACCAGGACTCGGAGAGCCAGGGCTCCAGATCGGCCGCCCGGGTGAGCAGCGCGCCCGCGTCCTCGTACCGGCCGTCGCCGATCAGCGTGAACGCGCGGTCGGTGGCCTGCCGCCACGAGGCGGAGGGCCGATGCCGTACCTTCCCGAAGATCCTCACGATTCCCGCCTGCCCGGTCGCTTCACCCTCTTGTTCGCATCCAACCATGCCGGGTCGGACGCGCGCTCATTACCCATGGGTTACCCCGTGGGGACCGAGGTCACCCCCGGCGTTCCGCCGCGGGCCAGGACCCGGGCGAGGCAGGCGACGACGTCGGGGTGGTAGTCGCGGGCGGTGCCGAGGCGCAGGCGCTCCAGGGCTTCCAGGGCGGTGGCGGCGCCCTCCCCCGCGAGGTCGTCGTAGGCGTTGACGGCGCGGACGATCCGGGCGGCGGGCGGTTGTTCGCGGTACGGGTCGGCCTGCCGCTCGACGATCTGGGCGACGGCCGCGGGGACGCCGGTCATGCGGACGACCTCGCCGCCGAGCAGCGCGATCCGGCGCTGCTCGGCGGCGGGCAGGAGGGCGGTGGCGCCGCCGGCGACGGGGTCGACGAGGGACAGCTGCCCGATGTCGTGCATGAGGGCGGCGTACTCCAGGACGGTCAGCTCTGACCCGCCGAGGCCCAGCTCGCGGCCGACGGCGGTGGAGAGGGCGGCGACCCGGCGGGCGTGGCCGGGCGGGGTGCAGCCGGCGATCTCGGTCGCCCGGGCGAGGGAGGTGATGGTCTGCCGGTTGACGGTGCGGATGGCCTCGTACCGCCGGAGGGAGACCTGGGTGAGCAGGAGCGGGACGGCGAGTACGGGCAGCGCCCAGAGCCCGGCGGCGCCGACGCCGAGGGCCATGACGACGCCGGTGGCGCAGACGGCGGAGCCGATGCCGAGGAGGGCGCGCAGTTCGTCGCGGAGGAGGGGGCCGTACGGGTAGGCGGTGCGGGCGCGGAGCAGCAGCGCGGCGAGTACGGCGTCGCAGAGGCCGGTGAGGCCGAGGACGAGGAGCAGGAAGAGGGCGTAGGCGGCGCCGAGGCCGAGTCGTCCGGTGACGGTGCCGGAGTTGTAGAGGGGCTGGAAGCAGAGGGCGGCGAAGCCGACGGTGAGGACCCGGCGGGCGAGGTGGTCGAGGCCGGGGCCGTGTCCGCGGGCGACGTGCGGGACGATCCCGGCGAGGCCGCCGGCGCAGGCGACGGCGACGACCTGGAGGACGCCGTGGGTGGTGGCGGCGCCGGCGTCGTCGCCGAGGAGGGCGTACGCGAGGGCTCCGGCGGCGGCGAGCGGAGCGGGTTCGCGTTCGCCGGGGTGGGCGCCGCGGCGGGCCAGTTCGCCGAGGGCGACGAGGGCGCCGAAGGCGAGGGCGTTGCCGGGTTCGGCGACGCCGTGCCAGAGGGTGTGGGCGAGGCCGGCGGCGCCGAGGAGGAGGGCGGCGCCGTGGACGGCGCCGACGGTGACCGCCCCGGGTCTCATGCGGGCTCCTGGGTCTTGGCGGTGCGCGGGCCGGGGGTGCGGGGTCCGGGGACCTGGGTGCCGGGTTCGTCGGCGGTGACGGCGGTCTGCCGGCCGTCCCGGGCGAGGGCGCGGACGAGCGCGTCGACCATCCGGGGGTCGAACTGGGTGCCGGCGCAGCGGCGGAGTTCGGCGAGGGCGGTGGCGACGGGCCGGGCGCGGCTGTAGGTGCGGGTGGAGGTCATGGCGTCGAAGGCGTCGGCGACGGCGACGACGCGGGCGCATTCGGGGATCTCGTCGCCGCGGAGCCCGTAGGGGTAGCCGCTGCCGTCGATCCGTTCGTGGTGGTGGAGGACGGCTTCGCGGGCCTCGCCGAGGAAGCCGATGCCGCGGATCATCTCGTGGCCGTACTCGGGGTGGAGTTCGATGATCCGGCGCTCCTCGGGGGTGAGCGGGCCGTCCTTGCGGAGGACGCGGGTGGGGACGCCGAGCTTGCCGACGTCGTGGAGGATGCCGGCGAAGCGGACGGTGTCGAGGCGGTCGCCGTCCATGCCGAGTTCGCGGGCGATGAGGACGGAGGCGTGGCCGACGCGTTCGCTGTGGCCGCGGGTGTAGCTGTCCTTGATGTCGACGGCCTGGACGAGGGCGCGGATGGTGGCCTGGTGGGCGGCGCGTTCGCGGTGGTACTGGGCGAAGACCCAGCAGGAGAGGTACATGGGGAGGAGGACGAGGAGGGCGGCGGCGGGGCCGTGGGCGCTGCGCCAGAGGACGCCCATCATGAGTCCGGCGAGGCCGTGGACGAGGTGGGGGGCGAGGGCCCGGCCGAGGAGGCCGCGCCAGGCGGCGCGGAGCGGGAGGCCGTCGGCGGTGGCGCGGATGCCGCCGTCGAGGGCGGTGAGGGCGAGGCAGAAGACGAGGGACGCCGCGAGGGCGGGGAGTAACGCGAGGGGCAGGTCGGGGGCGCCGGGGCCGAGGGCGGCGGGGGCGCCGAGGGCAGCGGCGGTGTGGGCGGCGGCCCAGGCGGCGAGGGCGGTGGCGGCGGCGCGCCAGGTGCGGCGCCAGCCGGCGGGGGGTTCGCCGACGCGGGCGAGGAGGCCGCCGGGGAGGGCGGCGAGGGCGGCGGCGGCCGGGGGCAGCAGCAGGGCGGCGGCGAGCAGGACGGGGAAGAAAGACCCGGCGCCCACGGGGACGGAGCCGCCGGGGGCGCGGCCGAGGAGGCGGCAGCGGGCGGGCAGCTCGCAGAGCGCGTACAGGGCGGCGAGGAGTCCGGCCGTCGCCCAGGGGGTGGGAGACGGGGGGAGGAGTGCGGGCAGGGCGCACGCTCCGGCGCCGAGGGCGGCGCAGACGATGTACGCGCGGGCCGTTCGCGGGAGGGGCTTCACGACCGTCACGCGGTCACGCTAGCGAGGACGGCGGCCGCGGGAGGCGGGCCCTCGTCGATTCCTCCCAACGGGTGATACAAGCTGACGGGTGCACGGGCGAAGGCCCGCACACCCGTCCGAGGTCATTCCTGGGCGGCCGGTGTCTGCGGCGCCGGGCTCTCCGCCGCGGCGTCCTGCTCGGGCACCAGGTGCCCGGCGCGGATCAGCTCGATCCGGCCCATGACCTTGGCGCGCAGGTCGGTGGGGACGTCGTCGCTGCCGCAGCAGCGCTTGACGAGCTTCTTCACCGCCTGCTCCAGGCCGTACTTCTCCAGGCAGGGGGAGCACTCCTCGAAGTGCACCTCGAACTTGGTGCACTCACCGTCCGGCATCTCCCGGTCGAGGAACTCGTAGAGATGGTCGAGGACTTCCGAGCAGTCCGTCTCGTGCGGGTCTCCGCAGCTCATGAGTCCGCGCCTTTCAGATCCTTGGACGACTCTCCGGCGCCGGCGGGGACGAGGCCGCGCTCGCGGGCGTAGTCCTCGAGCATGCCGCGGAGCTGGCGGCGGCCCCGGTGCAGGCGGGACATCACCGTACCGATGGGGGTCCCCATGATGTCGGCGATCTCCTTGTAGGCAAAGCCCTCGACGTCCGCGAGATAGACCGCGATGCGGAACTCCTCGGGGATCGCCTGCAGCGCTTCCTTCACGTCCGAGTCGGGGAGGTGGTCGAGCGCCTGCGACTCGGCGGAGCGCAGACCGGTCGACATGTGCGACTCGGCGCGGGCTAGCTGCCAGTCCTCGATCTCCTCGGCGGCGCTGCGCTGGGGCTCGCGCTGCTTCTTGCGGTACGAGTTGATGAAGGTGTTGGTGAGGATGCGGTACAGCCAGGCCTTGAGGTTGGTGCCCTCGCGGAACTGGTGGAAGGAGCCGTACGCCTTCGCGTAGGTCTCCTGCACCAGGTCCTCGGCGTCCGCGGGGTTGCGCGTCATCCGCAGCGCGGCCGAGTACATCTGGTCGAGGTAGCCGAGGGCGTCCCGCTCGAAGCGCGCGTTGCGCTCCTCGGTCGTCTCCTCGGGGCCGTCGTCGGTCCCTGTGTCGGTCCCAGTGACCGGACCCACCTCCTCCAGCGCGGTGACGGGGCCGGTGCCGGACCCGCTCGTCTCGGAGGATAGACGAGGATCGGCTCCGCCCGCCGCCCGAATCGGGACGGCCTTGGGGGCGGGCAGCACGGTCCAGTCGAGCTCGGCGGACCTGGCCCGCTCCGGGCAGATGGTCGAACCCATGCGACGGACTCCCTCTCTCGCTTCTCTCACCGACGCTCACCACAACAGCGGCCCCTGCGCGTGCATTCCCGGGCCGGGAGCGGGTGTCAGGACAGGGCGGCGAGCCAGTCGGTGACACCCGCCACGACGCGTTCGACGGTCTCGTCCTGGCCGGCCGGCGCCCGCTTGGCGACGGCGAAGCCGTGGTCGCCGTACGGGATCTCCACGAGTTCGTACGTCCCTCCGGCCGGGAACTCGTCCGGCCGTCCGAAGGGGTCGTTGCCGCCCTGGACGACGAGCGTCGGGAGGCCGGTGCCGAGGAGTTCCGCCGCGCGGGAGCTCTCGGGCCTGCCCGGCGGGTGCAGCGGGAAGCTGAGCGCGAGGACGGCGGCGGCGCCGAGCTCCGCGCCGGTCCGGCAGGCGACCCGGGCCCCGGCGCTGCGCCCGCCCGCGACGACCGGGAGGCCCGGCGCGGCGAGGGCCGGCCACACCCCGCGCCAGCCGGTGTCGAGGGTCTTCGGCGCGGGCGCGACCTTCTTGCCGGCGACCCGCCAGGGCTGCTCGACCAGGGCGACGGTGACGCCGTGGGCGGGCAGCGCGGCGGCGAGCGCGGCCAGATCGCGGGCCTCGATGCCGCCGCCGGCGCCGTGGCCGAGGGCGAGGACGCGGCGGGGCCGGGGGGCGGGGTGCCAGGTGATACGGGCGTCACCGGCGTCGGTGGGCACGGTCTCGGTCTTCGTCACGTCCCCATCCTGCCGTCCCCGTCCGCGCCGGGCGGCGTTCAGAACAGCGTGCCGACCTCGGGTCCGGCCAGTTCTGCAAGGAGTTCGGGGCCGTTGTTGCGGACGTTGCTGACGGCGGTGGAGACCGGGTAGGCCCGCATCAGGCCCCCGGGCGGCGGGGCGAGCAGGGCGCGCAGCTCGTCGAGGCCGGTGGTGGCCGGGTCCAGCCAGGCGTCCCAGCGGTCCTCGGTGAGCATCAGCGGCATCCGGGGGTGGATCTCGGCGAGCGAGCCGGGGCCCTCGGCGGGCGCCACGCCGAGCGGGCCGGTCTCCGCCTCGGTGGTGATCACGGAGCAGGTGGCCCACCAGGCGTCCGGGTGCTCGGCCGGCAGCGCGGGGTCGCGCCAGAACTCGTACAGCCCGGCCATCGCGAAGACGGAGCCGTCCGCCGGGGTCACGAAGTACGGCTGCTTCCGGGGCCGCTTCCGCTTCCCCTCGACCTCCAGGTCGCGCTCGGCTGCGCCGGTCACCCACTCGTAATAGCCGTCGGCGGGCAGGATGCAGCGGCGGGCCTGGAAGGCGCGCTTGAAGGACGGCTTCTCGTGCAGCGTCTCGGCTCGGGCGTTGATCATCCGGGCGGCGCCCTCCGGCGACTTCGACCAGGACGGGACCAGTCCCCACTTCAGGGCGCGCAGCTGGCGAACCGGGCGGCGCGTCTCCGCGTCTTTCACAGGGCGTTCGAGGACCGCGTAGACCTCCTTGGTGGGGGCCACGTTCCAGTCCTGCTCCAGGGTCTCCTCCGGCTCCCACTTCTCGATCCCGAAGACGTCCACGAGGTCCTCGGGCCGCCGGCTCGCCGCATAACGTCCGCACATACGTGCCACACTGCCACGATCCCCGAGCCAGAGAGGAGCGTTCCGGAGGATGGACCTCTTCAGCCCGCAGGCCGCCCCGGCGGAGTGGCTGGTGATCGCCACCGGCGTCGCCGCGCTCGCCGTCACCGTGCCCCGGCGGATCTGGCTGGTCGCGCGGAACGCGATCACCATCGCCCACGAGGGCGGTCACGCCCTGGTCGCCCTCGCCTGCCGCCGCCGGCTGATGGCGATACGGCTCCACTCCGACACCAGCGGCCTCACCGTCACCCGGGGCCGCCCGACCGGCCTCGGCGTCGTCCTGACCCTCGCCGCCGGCTACACGGCGGCCCCGCTGCTCGGCCTCGGCGGGGCGGCGCTGCTCGGCGCCGGCCGGGTCGCGGTGCTGCTGTGGGCGGCGACCGCGCTGCTGCTCGCCGTGCTGGTCATGGTCCGCAACGCGTACGGGATCCTCTCCGTGCTCCTCACCGGCACGCTCTTCGTCCTGGTGTCGTGGCTGGCGGCCCCGGAGGTCCAGGCGCTCTTCGCGTACGCGGTCGTGTGGTTCCTGCTCCTCGGCGGGGTGCGGCCGCCCTTCGAGCTCCAGGCGAAGCGCCGGCACGGCGGGGCCCCGGACTCGGACGCCGACCAGCTGTCCCGGCTCACCCACGTGCCCGCCGGCGTGTGGCTGGCCTTCTTCCACACGGTCTCCCTCAGCTGCCTGATCGGCGGTGCCACCTGGCTTCTGGGCCGCTGACCCCCCGTACAGTGAGGGCATGACCGCAGCTTCCCCCGCGCACCCCGATCCGTCGCCGTCCACCGCCCCCGCCGAGCCGGACCTCTGGCCCGCCCCGTACGCGAGCGGCCCCGTGGACGCGACCGTGACCGTGCCCGGTTCGAAGTCGGTCACCAACCGCGCCCTGGTGCTCGCCGCGCTCGCCGCCGAGCCCGGCTGGGTGCGCCGCCCGCTCCGCTCCCGCGACACCCTCCTGATGGCCGAGGGCCTGCGCACCCTGGGAGTGAAGATCGAGGAGGGCGTGGGCCCGGACGGCACCGGCGAGGCGTGGCGGATCATCCCCGCCCCGCTGCGCGGCCCCGCCACGATCGACGTCGGCAACGCCGGCACCGTCATGCGCTTCCTGCCGCCGGTCGCCGCCCTCGCCGACGGCCCGGTCCGCTTCGACGGCGACCCCCGCTCCCACGAGCGCCCGCTGCACGGGGTGATCGACGCGCTGCGCGCGCTCGGCGCCCGGATCGACGACGAGGGCCGCGGCGCCCTCCCGATGACCGTGCACGGCTCCGGCGGCCTGGACGGCGGGACCGTCGAGATCGACGCGTCCTCGTCCTCCCAGTTCGTCAGCGCCCTGCTGCTCTCCGGCGCCCGCTTCAACCAGGGCGTCGAGGTCCGGCACGTCGGCGGCCGGCTGCCGTCGATGCCGCACATCCGGATGACCGTGGACATGCTCCGCGCGGTGGGCGCCAAGGTCGACGAGCCGGAGCACGGCGGCGAGCCGGACGTGTGGCGGGTCGCCGCGTCGGCGCTGCGCGGCCGGGACCTGGTCATCGAGCCGGACCTGTCGAACGCGCAGCCGTTCCTGGCCGCCGCGCTGGTCACCGGCGGGCGGGTGACCGTCCCCGACTGGCCGGCCCGCACCACCCAGCCGGGTGACGAGCTGCGCCGGATCTTCACCGAGATGGGCGGCTCCTGCGAGCTCACCGACGCCGGGCTCACCTTCACCGGCACCGGCCGGATCCACGGCATCGACGTGGACCTGGGCGAGGTCGGCGAGCTGACCCCCGGCATCGCGGCGGTCGCCGCCCTGGCCGACTCCCCCTCCACCCTGCGCGGCGTGGCCCACCTGCGGCTGCACGAGACCGACCGGCTGGCGGCCCTCACCCGGGAGATCAACGGCCTCGGCGGCGACGTCACCGAGACCGAGGACGGCCTCCACATCCGCCCGCGCCCGCTGCGCGGCGGCGTCTTCCACACGTACCACGACCACCGGATGGCGACCGCGGGCGCCATCATCGGCCTCGCGGTGAAGGACGTGCGGATCGAGGACGTGGCGACCACGGCGAAGACCTTGCCGGACTTCCCGGGGATGTGGACCGAAATGCTCGGAGCCTGAACCATGCGGCACTACGGCAAGCGCACCGACGAGGACGACATCCGCCAGCGCCCCAACCGCAAGGGCACCCGGCCGCGGACCAGCATCCGCCCCAAGCACGAGGACGCCGTCGAGGGCATGGTCCTCACCGTGGACCGCGGCCGGCTGACCTGCCTGGTCGACGACCGGACCGTGCTCGCGATGAAGGCCCGCGAGCTGGGCCGCAAGGCGGCCGTGGTCGGCGACCGGGTCTCGCTGGTGGGCGACCTGTCGGGCGAGAAGGACACGCTGGCCCGGATCGTCCGGATCGGGGAGCGCAGCTCGGTGCTGCGCCGCACGGCCGACGACGACGACCCGTACGAGCGGGTGGTGGTGGCCAACGCCGACCAGCTCGCCATCGTCACCGCGCTCGCCGACCCCGAGCCGCGCCCGCGGCTGATCGACCGCTGCCTGGTGGCGGCGTACGACGGCGGTCTGGAGCCGTTCCTGGTGATGACCAAGTCGGACCTGGCGCCGCCGGAGAAGCTGCTGGAGCTGTACGGCGACCTGGACATCCCGCACGTGGTGGTGAACCGCGAGGAGCTGTACGACGGCGGTGCGGCGGACCGGGTCCGGGAGCACCTGGACGGCCGGGTGACGGCCTTCGTCGGGCACTCCGGCGTCGGCAAGACGACGCTGGTCAACGCGCTGGTGCCGGAGGGGAAGCGGCGGATCACCGGGCACGTGAACGCGGTGACCGGCCGCGGCCGGCACACCACCACCTCGGCGCTGGCGCTGCCGCTGGACGCGGTGGACGGCTGGGTCATCGACACGCCGGGCGTGCGGTCGTTCGGCCTGCACCACGTGGATCCGTCCCGGGTCATCCACGCCTTCCCCGACCTGGAGCCGGGCACGGAGAACTGCCCGCGCGCGTGCAGCCACGACGAGCCGGAGTGCGCCCTGGACGCCTGGGTGGCGGAGGGGCACGCCGATCCGGCGCGGCTGTACTCGCTGCGGCGGCTGCTCTCCACCCGGGAGCGCCGCGAGGGCGACTGAGCCGCCGCCCCCGGCCGGCCGGGTTTACGGCCGCTCCCAGACCGGTAAGGACATAACCGCACAAGTGCGGCTGATCCGGACCGGGTGGGAGGCGGGGACGATGGCGTGGCTGCTGGTGGTGGTCGCGGGGCTCCTGGAGACGGGCTTCGCGGTCTGCCTGAAGCTCTCGCACGGTTTCACCCGGCTCTGGCCGACGATCGCCTTCGCCTGTTTCGCCCTGGGCAGCTTCGGGCTGCTGACGCTCGCCCTGAAGAAGCTGGACGTGGGCCCGGCGTACGCGGTGTGGACGGGGATCGGGGCGGCCGGCACCGCCATCTACGGCATGGTGTTCCTCGGCGACCTGGTCTCCACGCTCAAGATCGTCTCGATCACCTTCGTCATCGTGGGGGTCATCGGCCTCCAGCTGTCCGGCTCGGCGCACTGACCCTCCGGCGGCAGCGCCGGGGCGACGACGTGGCTGACGGCGAGCCGCAGGACCAGCTCGCAGCCGGCCGCCCACCGCTCCCCCGCGCAGCGCGCGCCCGCCGCGAGGAGCTCCCCCGGCGCCGGCGCCCCGGCGTCCGCCCGCCGCTGGGCGGGTACGGGGGCGGGCGGGGCGCCCGGCCGGACCGGGCGGGGGCGGGGCAGTCCCTCGGTCCAGGCGCCGGTGAGCAGCGAGCGGAGTATCGGCCGGTCGCCGGCCCGGGCGACGGTCCACTCGGCGAGGGCGGCGAGGTCGCGGGCGGAGGGTTCGGGGGCGGCGAGCAGCCGGCGGACGCCGTCGAGGTAGGCGTCGGCCTCGTGCCGGACGAGGGCCCGGGCCAGCCCCTCCTTGCTGCCGAACTCGTTGTAGAGGGTCTGCCGGGAGACCCGGGCGGCGCGGGCGAGGTCGGCCATCCGGACGGCGGACCAGGGGTGCCGGGCCAGGGCTGCCAGGGCGGCGTCGAGCAGGGCCTCGCGGGCGGTCGGCATGGGCGCCTCCGGTCCGGTCGGTGGTCCCCCAGCGTCGGCAGGGGCGGGGGCGCTGTCAAGGGCACGGGGGCCGGGGGCGAGACGGTTCGCCGGGCGGTGCGGGGGCGGCGCTAGAGTGCCGGGCATGGCCGATTACCACGATGACCTGCGTCTTGCCCATGCCCTCGCGGATGCCGCCGACGCGGCCACCATGGCCCGCTTCCGGGCGCTGGACCTCAAGGTCGAGACGAAGCCGGACATGACGCCGGTGAGCGAGGCGGACCGGGCCGCCGAGGAGCTGATCCGCGCGGAGCTCCAGAAGGAGCGGCCCGGGGACGCGATCCTGGGCGAGGAGTACGGCGTGGAGGGCACCGGCCCGCGCCGCTGGGTGATCGACCCGATCGACGGCACCAAGAACTACGTGCGCGGGGTGCCGGTGTGGGCGACCCTGATCGCGCTGATGGAGGAGGGCGAGGACGGCTTCCAGCCGGTGGTCGGCGTGGTGTCGGCGCCGGCGCTGGGCCGCCGCTGGTGGGCGGCGAAGGGCCTGGGCGCCTTCGCGGGCACCGGGCTGGACGAGGGGACCCGGATCGGCGTGTCCGGGGTGGCGTCGCTGGCCGACGCCTCGTTCGCGTATTCGTCGCTGAGCGGCTGGGAGGAGCGCGGCAGGCTCGACGCCTTCCTGGACCTCACGCGCGCGTGCTGGCGGACCCGGGCGTACGGCGACTTCTGGCCGTACATGATGGTCGCCGAGGGCACGGTGGACCTGTGCGCGGAGCCGGAGCTGTCGCTGTGGGACATGGCGGCGGTGGCGATCGTGGTGCAGGAGGCCGGCGGCGCGTACACCGGCCTGGACGGGCGGCCCGGCCCGCACAGCGGGAACGCGGCGGCCTCGAACGGTCTGCTCCACGCGGAACTGCTGGGGCGCCTGGGGCACGCGGCGGCGCCGGACGCCTGAGCGCGCCCCCGCCCGCCCCCGGGGGCGCCCCGCGCGCCCCCTTGTCGGCCCCCTCCCCCGGTGCGAGTCTGAGACTCCCCCGCTTGTGCGCTTGTGAATCGCCTCACGTGGGCGGTTCCGAGGAGGTGGCTCCATCCATGCTCGTCCGTGACGCCATGAGCACCGTCATCCTCACCATCGGCCCCGCCCACACCCTCCGGCAGGCCGCCCGGCTGATGTCCGCCCGCCGGGTCGGCGCCGCCGTCGTCCTCGACGGCGACGCCGGGCTCGGCATCCTCACCGAACGCGACGTCCTCAACTCCCTCGGCCTCGGCCAGGACCCCGACCGCGAGACGGCCGGCTCGCACACCACCCGCGACGTGGTCTTCGCGGCGCCCGGCTGGACACTGGAGGAGGCCGCCGAGGCGATGACCCGCGGCGGTTTCCGCCACCTGGTCGTCCTGGACGGCCTCGGACCGGTCGGCATGGTGTCGGTCCGCGACATCATCCGCTGCTGGCTCCCGGCGCACAGCGCGGCCGAGTGAACCGGCCCGGCCCGTGTCCCACGGGCCGGAAGGCCGTTCCGTCCGTTTTCCGCCCGCTGTTACCCTGGCCTTCATGAGCGACCTGTTGGAACGACTGCGCGGACGCGGCTGGCGGATGACCGCGCAGCGCCGCGTCGTCGCCGAGGTCCTCGACGGCGACCACGTGCATCTCACCGCCGACGAGGTGCACGCCCGCGCCGTCGAGCGCCTGCCCGAGATCTCCCGTGCGACCGTCTACAACACGCTGGGCGAGATGGTGACGCTCGGCGAGGTCATCGAGGTCGCCACCGACGGCCGCGCCAAGCGGTACGACCCGAACGCGCACCGGCCCCACCAGCACCTGGTCTGCGCCGGCTGCGGCGCGATCCGCGACGTGCACCCGGCGGGCGACCCGCTGCGGGACCTGCCGGACGCGGAGCGCTTCGGCTTCACGATCTCGGACGTCGAGGTCACCTACCGCGGCCTCTGCCCGAACTGCGCGGCGGCCTAGCGACGACCGAAGAAGGGCGCCCTTCCTGACGCAGGAGGGGCGCCCTTCCCGCTTCGCGCGCCCGCGTCCCGCTTCCGTCCCCGCGTCCCGGGAACGCCGAAGGCCCGGATCATCGGGAGACGATCCGGGCCTTCGGGCTACTGAGTAGCGGGGACAGGATTTGAACCTGCGACCTCTGGGTTATGAGCCCAGCGAGCTACCGAGCTGCTCCACCCCGCGTCGGTGAACACCACCTTACGGGACCCCGGTGACAGGAGCAAATCGCATTACGCCGTGAGCTCCTCGTGCAGCGCCTCGCTGAGCCGCGCGGCCCGCTCGGCGACCTCGGCCGGGCCGAGCTTCACCGCGCGGGCGCACCAGGTGCGGCCCTCGGACAGCTCGCCGCGGCGGGCGGCGAGCAGGCCGAGCCGGAGCGCGGCGCGGCCGTGCCCGGCCCGGGCGGCCCGGGTCCACCACAGGGCGGCCTCCCGCTCGTTGCCCTCGCGGGCGAGGAGCAGCCCGAGGTTGAAGGCGCCGTTGCGGCTGCCGGCCTCGGCGGCCTCCCGGTACCAGCGGGCGGCCCCGGCGAGGTCGCCGCGCCCGGCGGCGAGCATCCCGACCCGCACCTGGGCGCGCCGGTGGCCCTGCTGGGCGGCCCGCTCGTACCACTCCTCGCACTCGGTCTTCTGGTCGACGGGGGCGCCGAGGACCACCGGGCCGGGCTCGGGGCGGCGGGCGTCGAGGACCGTGGCCAGCCGGAAGGCGGCCTCGGCGCTGCCGCCGCCGGCGGCGCAGCGCAGGTGCCGTTCGGCGGTCTGCTCGTCGCCGTCGCGCAGGGCGGCGATGCCGACCTGGAGGGCGGCCTCGGTGTGCCCGGCGGCGGCGGCCCGCTCGTACCAGACGAGGGCGGTGCGGTCGTCGTCGCGGCCCGCGTGGATGATGCCCAGGTTGAAGGCGGCGTCCACCGAGCCCGCCTCGGCGGCCTTGGAGAACCACGGCTCGGCGCCGCCCGCGTCCCCGGCCTGGAGGAGCAGCACGGCGAGCGCGTTGGCGGCCTCGCGGTGGCCGGCGTAGGCGGCGCGGCGGTACCACTGCTCGGCCTGCGGGAGACGGTCCTGGGCGGCGCAGAGCAGCCCGAGGTTGTAGGCGCCGTTGACGTCGCCGGCGTCCATGGCGGCGCGGTACCAGCGCTCGGCGGTCTGCTGCTCGCCGCGGGCGGCGTGCAGGGCGCCGAGGGCGTTGGCGGCGTTGCCGTCGCCGTCCTGGGCGGCGCGCAGCCACCAGACGGCGGCGCTCTCCTCGTCGCCGGCGTCGCGCAGCAGGAAGCCGAGGGCGCAGGCGGCCTTGGCCTCGCCCTCCTTGGCGGCGCTGAGGTACCAGCGTCCGGCCTCCTTCAGCTCGCCGCGGTGTTCGAGGATGGCGCCGAGGTGGAGGGCGGCGCGCCGGTGTCCGCGCGCGGCGGCCTGCCGGAACCACTGCTCGGCCTCGCCGAGCAGCCCGGCGCCGGCCGCCTCGGCGGTGCGGGGCGCGGCGGGCTCGGGGCGCGCGGCGCCGGACGCGCGGTCGCCGGCGCGGAGGGTGTCGGCGGCGCGGAGCCGGCCGGCGGTGTCGTAGGCGTGGCCGGGGCGGCCGGCGGCGGGGCCGTAGGCGTGCGGGCCGCGGTAGGACTCGGTGGCCCGCCGCTCCAGGGCGAGGGCGAGCCGGTACGCGGCCTCCCGGTGGCCCTGTTCGGCGGCGGCGCGGAACCAGCGCTCGGCGCCGACGTCGCTGCGGTGCTCCAGGAGGTCGGCGAGGGCGTAGGCGCCGAGGGCGTGGCCCTGTTCGGCGGCCTGGCGGAGCCAGTACTCGGCGGCGGGTTCGTCGCCGCGCTCGCGGTGGTGGCGGCCGAGGGCGTGGGCGGCGGGGGCGGAGCCGGCGACGGCGGCGACGCGCCACCAGCCGGCGGCCTCGTCGGGGTAGCCGCGCTGGTGGAGCAGGACGCCGAGGTTGTTGGCGGCGGCCCGGTCGCCCTCGGCGGTGGCGGCGCGCAGGAAGGGCTCGGCGCCGGCGAGGTCGCCGCGGCGCAGCAGCAGGGCGCCGAGGGCGCTCATGGCGTCGGTGTCACCGCGCTCGGCGGCCTTGCGGTGCCGGGCCTCGGTCTCGGCCTCCGTCTCGGCCTCGGTGTCCGGGCCGGGGTCCGGGACGGTGTGCGTGCCGGTTCCGGCGGGGGTGTCGGCGGCCACGTCGACGGCCGGCACTGCCTCGATGATCTCGTCCGCGGCGTTTCTGGCGTGCCGCTGCACAAACCGCCCTGTCTCCAACAGAGTTGCCCTGTCCCCCATAAATACCATCGTCGCACCACCCGCAACCCGCGCACACCCGGTATACCGCAGCCCGTGAGGTCACCTCAGCGTTTTGTCGACATGCCCACAGAGAGACAAGTCAAACACGAGACGCCTCAACTCGCCCCTTCCGTACCGCTCTTCTGCGCCCCCCGTCACCACGACACGCGACGAGGGCCCGGATCCTTATGGATCCGAGCCCTCGTGTCAGTAGCGGGGACAGGATTTGAACCTGCGACCTCTGGGTTATGAGCCCAGCGAGCTACCGAGCTGCTCCACCCCGCGTCGGTGATGTCACACTATCACGACGCGGGGTGAAGGCCGCAGGTCAGCTGCCGGAAGCGCGCTGCGGCTGGATCTTGGCGCCCGCTTCCGCGGCCTTCTCGAGCGCGGCCTGGAGGTCGTCCTGGGCCTTGCCGTAGGCCGCCCAGTCGCCCTTCGCGAGGGCCGCCTCGCCCGCGTCGTACGCCTTCTGGGCGTCGGCGATCGCCTGCTTCAGCGCCGCGTCGGCCGAGGCCGGCGGCTGCGGCTCGGTCGGCTCGTCGGTGTCCGGCGGGGACGGCGGGGCCGTGCCCTCCACCCCGAAGACCGCGTTGAGCGCGTCCGTGAGGTTGTTCTCGAACACCGTGGTGTCCTTGGTGGTGTCGCCGTCCGGCTGGTCGGCGTCCACGTAGGAGACCGCGACCTTCTTCAGGAGCGGGTAGAGCGCGTTCCGCCCCTGGGCGTAGACCGGCTCCACGTACAGGAACCCGCCGTCGAGCGGCACGGTGAGCAGGTTGCCGTACTGGATGTCCGAGTCGGCGCCCTTCATGTCGCGGACGAAGGTGGCGACGTCGGGCAGACCGTTGAGCTTGCTCTGCACCTGCGCCGGTCCCGGCACGTCCTCGGTGACCCGGAGGAGTCTCAGCCGGCCGTACTCCTTGCTGGTGGCGTCGGCGTCGACCGCCATGAAGCCGCCCAGGTTGGGCCGCCCGTTGGGGGTGAACGTCGTGGTCAGCGAGAAGCGCTGCTCCGCGTCCCCGGGCATCTTCATGCTCAGGTAGTACGGCGGCACGGCGACGTTGTCCTTGTTGGTCGGGTCGTCCGGCACCTGCCAGGCGTCCGAGCCGCTGTAGAACTGGGCCGGGTCGGTGACGTGGTAGCGGGTCAGCAGCTCGCGCTGGACCTTGAACATGTCCTGCGGGTAGCGCAGGTGCTCCAGCAGGCCGGCCTTGATGTCCGCCTTCGGCTTCACCGTGCCGGGGAAGGCCTTCATCCAGGTCTTGAGGACCGGGTCCTCGGTGTCCCACTGGTACAGGGTGACGGAGCCGTCGTAGGCGTCGACGGTGGCCTTCACCGAGTTGCGGATGTAGTTGACCTGGTTCTGCTGGGCGACGACCGCGCGCTGCTGGTTGCCGACGGTCAGCGAGTCGGCCGTGGTGTCGCCGAGCGTGGTCCGCGAGGCGTACGGGTAGCC
Source organism: Streptomyces sp. NPDC057854 (assembly GCF_042797055.1). Taxonomy (NCBI): domain Bacteria; kingdom Bacillati; phylum Actinomycetota; class Actinomycetes; order Kitasatosporales; family Streptomycetaceae; genus Streptomyces; species Streptomyces sp. NPDC057854. The sequence goes on along the minus strand of NZ_JBHVMF010000013.1, from coordinate 18,960 downwards.
GTTGCTGGTCGTGTAGGCGTCGACGATCCACTGGATGCGCCCGTCGACGACGGCCGGGTAGGCGTCGCCGTCGATGGTCAGCCAGGGGGCGACGGCCTCGACGCGCTGCTTGGGCGTGCGGTTGTACAGGATCCGCGAACCGTCGCCGATGGCCCCGGAGTAGAGGATCTGCGGCTCGCTGAAGGCCACCGCGTACGCGGCGCGGTTGAAGGCGTTCTCCAGGCTGACGCCGCTCTTGCCCTGGTAGCTGGTGGTCTTCTCGCCGTTCTCCTCGTAGTCCAGCTCCTTCTGGGGGCCGCCCACGATCGAGTACTGGTCGGTCTTCTCGCCGTAGTAGATCCGCTGCTCGTACTTCCCGAGCTCACCGGTGGTCGGGAGGCCCGACTCGGTGAAGACCGGGGAGCCGTTGGCGTCGGTCTGGGTGCCGCGGGCCATGATGGCGCCGTAGCCGTGGGTGTAGGTGAAGTGGTCGTTGATCCAGTTCCGCTTCGGGATGCCGCGGATGTTCAGCTCGCGCAGGCCAATGACGATGTCCTGGCCCTTGTAGCGGTCCACGTCGAGCGTCGTCGGGAACTGGTAGTACTTCCGCTTCTGCTCCAGCTGCTGGAACGTCGGCGAGACGATGTTGGGGTCGAGGAGCCGGTAGGCCGCCGCCGAGTCGGCGTCCGTCCGCAGCTTGTCCTTGGCCTTGACCGTCGACTTGCCCGAGTAGTTCTCCAGCTTGGTGTCGTCGATCGCGTACGCCTTGCGGGTGGCGTCGATGTTCTGCTGGATGTACGGGGCTTCCTTGGCCTGCTCGTTCGGCTGGACCTGGAACTTCTGCACGATCGCCGGGTACAGGCCGCCGATCAGCACCGCCGACAGCACCATCAGGCCGAAGCCGATGACCGGCAGCTGCCAGGTGCGGCGCCACAGGGTGGCGAAGAAGAGCACCGCGCAGATGACGGCGATGCAGAAGAGGATCGTCTTCGCCGGCAGGTAGGCGTTGGCGTCGACGTACCTGAGGCCGGTCCAGTTGCCGGTGGCCTTGAAGTCGCTGGACTTCACCGCCAGGCCGTACCGGTCGAGCCAGTACGCCACGGCCTTCAGGGCGACGAAGACGCCGAGGAGCACCGAGAGGTGGCCGGTGGCGGCGGCGGTGGCGCGGGCACCGGGGCTGGTGACCCGCAGTCCGCCGTACAGGTAGTGGGTGATCGCCGCGGCGATCAGCGACAGCACCACGGCGGCGAAGCCGAAGGCCAGCAGGAAGCGGTACCAGGGCAGGTCGAAGGCGTAGAACGAGACGTCCTTGCCGAACTGGGAGTCCTTCTCGCCGAAGTCCACCCCGTTCACCCACATGAGCCAGGTGCGCCACTGGCCGGAGGCGGAGGCGCCGGCGATCAGGCCCACCAGGGCGGTGACCGCGAGCAGCACCCACTTCTTGAAGGGGGCGACGCCCATCCGGTACCGGTCGAGGCTCTGCTGCTCCAGCGACATGGCGCTGAGCGGCGGCCGGAGCCGGTACGCCAGCCAGATGTTGAGGCCGACGGCGAGACCCATGAGCAGGCCGAAGACCGCGAACAGCCCGATCTTGGTCCACAGGGTGGTGGTGAACACGGACGAGTAGTGGACCGAGCGGTACCACAGCCAGTCCGTCCAGAACCCGGCGAACATCACGAACGCCATGGCCAGGACGGCCAGCACGCCCAGTGTCATCAGCAGGGTGCGGGCCCGCCGGGACGGCCGGCCGACTCTGATCCTTGGCCCGGACGGGCCTCCGCCACGGTCCGGCATCTGGAAAGCCAACGTGCGCCCCTCGGTGTTGATGCGTCGGAATGCGGGCCCCGCGATCGTAGGGCCCACAGATGCAACTTACCGACGCTTTACCTAGTTCCCGTCTCCGGGGGAAGAGGAGGCAGGATATTGGTCATGTCCAACGTTTCCCCCTCGGGCCCGCCGATGGCCTCCAGTCCCCTCACCCGCGCGGTGCTCGAGATCGACGAGTACGCCTCGGGTCTCGGCTGGGACCGGCCCGCCCGTCTCTTCGCCCTGGTCGACACCGCCCGGCTGCGGGCCCAGGCGCCCTCGCTGAAGCTCGGTGAGGACGCCACCGCCTACACCCCGATCGAGCAGGAGGAGATCCCCAAGGGGAAGCCGCTCGACGAGTTCCTCGGCACGATCGCCTGGCCCGAGGCGGTCGCGGGCTGCGCGCTGACGGTGGAACGGCTGATGCTGCCGCCGTCCGCGGAGGCCCAGGTCCCCAAGGACCTCAGCGGCGCCAGGCTGAACAAGTGGGTGGCCGCGCACCCGGACCGCCAGGAGGTCCGGATGACGGTCGCCGTGCTGCGGGACGGCACCCGGGAGGCCGCGATCCGGCTGCGCGAGAAGGACTCCCCCACCGAGGTGCTGACCGGCCCGGACCTGGTGCCGGGGCTCGCCGAGGCGCTGGCCGCGACCTTCGAGGGCTGAGCCGTACGGGGCGCTGGGCCGGTTCCGTACCGGCTCAGCCCTTCGCGCAGCGCGGGAGGCCCGCGGTGTCGCCCGCGCGGAGCTTCGCCAGGGACTTCGTGGCGTCGTCGATGGTGTCGACCTTGATGAGGGTGAGCCCGTCGGGGACGTCGCTCGCCGCGGTGGCGCAGTTGTCGGCGGGGGTGAGGAAGTACTCGGCGCCCGCGTTCCGCGCGCCGACCAGCTTCATCTGGATGCCGCCGATCGGGCCGACCTCGCCGTCGTCGTCGATGGTCCCGGTACCGGCGACGAACCTGCCGCCGGTGAGACTGCCCGGGGTCAGCTTGTCGACGATGCCGAGCGCGAACATCAGACCGGCGCTGGGGCCGCCGACGTCGGCCAGCTTGATGTCGATGGTGAACGGGAAGACGTGGTCGGTGCCCGCCTGGATGCCGACGATCGCCCGGTCGCCCTCCTCGGACTTCGCGGTGGTGAGGACCACCTTCCGGGTGACGGTCGCCTCCTTGTGCGCCTTCTCGGCGGCGGCGGCCTCCTTGGCCGGGACGACGGTGAACTCGACCTTCTCGCCCGGCTTGCGCTTCGTGACCTCCGCGGCGACGTCGCCGGGCTCGGTCACCGCGGCGCCGTCGACGGCCTTGATCACGTCGCCGGCGTGCAGGGTGCCCTCCGCCGGGGAGCCCTTCACCACGGAGGCGACGACGACCCGGGTGGTGAAGGGGATGCCGAGCTCGTCGAGGGCGGCCACCTTGGCGCTCTCCTGCGACTGGCTGAACTCCTCGGCGTTCTCCTGGCTCGACTCCTCCTCCGTCTTCCCGTCCGGGTAGAGGGTGTCGTGCGGCACGACCACGTTGTCGTGCGCCAGCCAGCCGTAGACCGCCTCTACGGCGTTCATCTTGTAGTCCGCGCTGGTGACCCTGACCGTCGTCATGTTGAGGTGGCCGTCGGTCGGGTAGGTCTTGCGGCCGGAGATCTGGAGGACCGGCTCGCCGCGCGCCTCGCCCAGCGTGTTGACCGTAGGACCGGGACTCATCTCCGCGTACGGCACCGGGATCAGGACGCCGGCGATCAGCAGGCAGATCAGGACCAGGGTGGAGGCGAGCATCGTCGCGGTGCGGCGTGGCATGGAACGACAGTACGGGACTCGCCTGTGCGCGCACCCGTGGGGCGGTCCGTCCGGGACGCCGTCAGGGCGCGGCGGGGACGGCGGTCAGGACTCGGCGGGGGCCGGTTCGGACGCCGTGCGGAAGGCGTCGGCGCGGGGCGCGGCCGGGTGGGAACGCTCCATGGCGTCCCGGAAGCGGGCGTAGCCGGCGAGTTCGGCCACGTCGCCTATGGTCTTGTTCCTCTGGACCCAGCTTCCCCATATCGCCGCGCCGACGACTGCGAAAAGCGGAATCAGCAACCAGGCGAGCGCTGCCATCCCGACCTCCCATCCCCAGTGAGTTGATCAGCAGATTATTCATCTGTGCCAACAACGCTCGGGCCTGGGGGCCGGTTACGCAAATCGGGCGTTCGGCTACGGGGTGTCGGCGCGTCGCCTTGCCACCCCGAAGGGGGTTCAGCAGGCGCCCACCCTCCCCCAGACTCCGTCCGGGGGGACCCCCAGCCTCGGGGCGAGCGCTCAGCAGGCGCCCACCCACTCCTCGGTGCCGTCCGAGAAGGTCTGGTGCTTCCAGATGGGGACCTCGTGCTTGAGGTCGTCGATGAGCTTGCGGCACGCCGCGAACGCCTCACCGCGGTGCGGGCAGGACACGGCGACGACGACCGCCAGGTCGCCCACGGCGAGGTCGCCGACGCGGTGGACGGCGGCCAGGGCGCGGACCGGGAAGTCGGCCACGACCTTCTCGGCGACCCGGCGCAGCTCCGCCTCGGCGCTCGGGTGGCACGAGTAGCCCAGCCGGTCGACATCGGCGCCGCCGTCGTGGTTGCGCACGGTGCCGACGAACAGGGTGGTGCCGCCCGCGGCGTCGTCGCCGACGGCGCGGAAGACCTCGTCGACCGAGAGCGGGGTGTCGCGGATGGCGAGGAGCTTGATCGGGTCGTCCGCGGCCAGCTCACCGGGGTGGTCGTGCGTCGTGGTCATGCGGTCCATGGTGCCGCACGCCTCCGACATCCCGGAATAGCGTTTTCGACCGGTGGACCGGGCCCCTCCGTCGGAGGGTCCTACAGGCCGCGCCGCTTCCGCATCTGCCGGACCAGGGCCGCGGTGCCGAGGAGGGCCACCGTCGCGCCCGCCGCGCCCGCCGCCGTGGCGTCCTTGCGGCCCAGCCGCCGGCCGGCGACCGTGTGCCGGCCCTGGACCTCCTCCAGCAGCGCCGCCAGGACCTCCTCGTTGGTCCACTTCGGCCGCCAGCCCGCGTCGTGGAGCCGGCCGACGCTCACCACCCACGGGTGCATCGTGTAGGCGAGGTCGCCCGCCGGGGACGGCGTGAGGCCGATCCGGTGCAGCCGGGCCGCCGCGCCGAGCGCGACCGCGGAGGGCAGCTCCATGCGCCGGATCCCCGACAGCTCCTCGACCTCCTCCTGCTCCAGCCAGCCCTCGCAGCCGACCGCGAACTCGCCGTCGACCTTCTCCAGGGCCGCGTACTCCAGGGCGCTGACCAGGTCCTCCACGTGGCAGAACTGCCAGGTGGGCCGGGATCCGGCGACGACCAGGAGGCGCGGCGACTCGAAGTAGCGGGTCAGTGCCGTGTCCGTGCCGCCGACGAGGACGGCCGGGCGGACCACGGTCACGTTGAGGCCGGGGTGGGCGCGGGAGCCGCGGCGGCCGAGCCGTTCGATCTCCAGCAGGTCGCCGACGCCGGTGGCCTCGGCGGTGGCCCGCAGCTCGGCGTCCTCGGAGAGCGGGATGTCGTTGTCGGGGAGGGCGCCGTAGACCATGGTCGAGGTGCACAGCACGACCCGGTGGACGCCGGCCGCCGCCGCGGCCGTGAGGACGGTCTGGGTGCCGCGCACGTTGTACGCCGTCCGGGCGGCCGGGTCGGTCTCCAGGTCGAGGTCGACGGCGAGGTGCACGACCACGTCGGCGCCGCGCAGCTTCTCGGCGATGGCCGGATCCCGTACGTCGAGGACGTGCCAGGTGGCCTCCGCCACCTCGCCGCGCCGCTCGTCGACGGCGACGACCCGACGGACCTCGTCCGAGGCGGCGAGCCGGGCGGTCAGCAGGGCGCCGACGCCGGTGGCGGCGCCGGTCACCGCGACGACGGGGCCGCGCGCGGCGGACCGGGTTGAGTGGTTTCGCGCTCCGCGAACCTGCGGATCTGGGGAACTCACCGACCGACTCCAGAGGTTGTCTTCAGTACGTACGGGGATGACGCGTACGGACCAGGTGGCGTCCATCCTGCCGCAGGGCACGGCCCGGCGGAGACGTGAGCCCATATCCGACCCGGATGTCTACGCTGGTGTTGTGCAGCGGGCAGTCGCCGCCGGCAGGAGGCCGGTGGCCCTAGGAGCCGAGGAAACCTGTGAGTGACACCCCATTCGGATTCGGCCTTCCGCCGGAGGAGCCGGAGGACGGCGACGAAGGCAAGAAGAAGGACCCCGCCGGAGGTGGCCAGGGGTCCGGCGGCCAGGGCGGCAACCCGTTCGGGGCGAACCCGTTCGGTTTCGGCATCCCCGGCATGGGCGGCCAGGGCGGCGCGGACAACCCGTTCGCCGCGATGTTCGGGTCGATGAATCCGAACGACCTGGGCGCGGCCTTCCAGCAGCTCGGGCAGATGCTCAGCTACGAGGGCGGTCCCGTGAACTGGGACATGGCCAAGCAGATCGCGCGCCAGGTGGTCGCCCAGGGCACCGCCGACGGCGTCAAGGACGCCAGTGTGGGCCCGGCCGAGAAGTCCGCGGTCGAGGAGGCGGTCCGCCTCGCCGACCTGTGGCTGGACCAGGCGACCTCGCTGCCCTCCGGCGCGCACACGGCGGTGGCGTGGAGCCGCGCGGAGTGGGTCGAGGCGACCCTGCCCGCGTGGAAGGAGCTGGTGGACCCGGTCGCCGAGCGGGTCGGCACCGCCATGGGCGACGTGCTGCCGCAGGAGATGCAGGCCATGGCCGGTCCGCTGATCGGCATGATGCGGTCGATGGGCGGCGCCATGTTCGGCCAGCAGATCGGCCAGGCCATCGGCGCCCTCGCGGGCGAGGTCGTCGGCTCGACCGACGTCGGCCTGCCGCTCGGTCCGTCCGGCCGCGCCGCGCTGCTCCCGCTGAACGTGACGGCGCTCGGCAAGGACCTGGGCGTCCCCGCCGACGAGGTGCGGCTCTACCTGGCCCTGCGCGAGGCCGCCCACCAGCGGCTCTTCGCCCACGTGCCGTGGCTGCGGGCGCACCTGTTCGGCGCGGTCGAGTCGTACGCGCGCGGGATCAAGGTCGACACCTCGAAGCTGGAGGAGGCCGTCTCCCAGCTCGACCCGACGCACCCGGAGCAGCTCCAGGAGGCGCTGCAGTCCGGCATGTTCCAGCCGCAGGACACGCCCGAGCAGAAGGCGTCCCTGGCCCGTCTGGAGACGGCGCTCGCGCTGGTCGAGGGCTGGGTGGACGCGGTGGTCCACGAGGCCGCCAAGACCCGTCTGACCTCGGCGGACGCGCTGCGCGAGACGCTGCGCCGGCGCCGCGCCAGTGGCGGTCCCGCCGAGCAGACCTTCGCCACCCTGATCGGCCTGGAGCTGCGTCCCCGCCGGCTGCGGGACGCGTCCCGGCTGTGGGCCTCGCTCACCGACGCGCGGGGCGTCGACGGCCGCGACGCTCTGTGGGAGCACCCGGACATGCTGCCGACGGCGACCGACCTGGACGACCCGGACGGCTTCGTCCACCGCGAGCAGCTGGACTTCTCCGAGCTGGACAAGATGCTCGGCGAGGCCGCCCGCGGCGACGCGCCCCAGGACGGCGACGGGGACGGCGGCGGGAACGGGGACGACAGCAAGTGACCCTGCACGACGACGCGGTCCTCGTCCTGAAGGAGTACGAGGGCCAGCCGGAGCTGCGCGAGCTCTACCTGGAGCACCTGGCGGCGCATCCGGACGGCATGTACAAGCCCTGCTCGGCCGGTCACCTCACCGGCAGCGCGCTGGTGATCGACCCCGCGCGCGGGCGGGTGCTGCTGACCCTGCACAAGAAGCTCGGGCTGTGGCTCCAGATGGGCGGCCACTGCGAGGAGGGCGACCCGACCCTGGAGGCGGTGGCGCTGCGCGAGGCCGCCGAGGAGTCGGGGATCGCGGGGCTGACGCTGCTGCCCGGCGGCCCGGTGCGGCTCGACCGGCACCCGATCCCCGCGCCGTGCCACTGGCACCTGGACGTGCAGTACGCGGCGCTCGCGCCGACGGACGGCGTGGAGCGGATCAGCGACGAGTCGCTGGACCTGAAGTGGTACGCGTACGACGAGGTGGCCGCCGTCGCGGACACCTCGGTGGTGCGGCTCCTGGAGGGCACGCTGGCCCGCCTGTGAGGTGACGGCACGGCGAAGGGCCCCCGGTCGCGACCGGGGGCCCTTCGCCGTGCGTGCCGCGGGGCGCGGGGTCAGTTCCAGGCGTTGTTCTGGTTCTGGCCGTGGGCGCCGTGCTGGCCGACGCCGAACTGGGCGGCGACGCCCTGTCCGATCGCCGCGTTCTGCGGGGGCATGACCTCGCTGGGCTGCACGAGGGCGAAGCCCTGGCCGAGGAAGCTGAGCTCCCAGCCCTCGCCGGTGCTGCCGCGGCGGCTGCGGACGCTGGTGTTGTGCGTCTGGGCCTGCATCTGGACCCGCAGCGAGGTGGACCAGGCGACGATGGCGTCCGCGTCGGCGCTGACGTACTTCTCCGGGGTGACCTGGAGCATCAGCGGCTGGCCGGACGTCATCAGGGCGACCTTGCCGCGGCCGGTGATGTTCAGCTGGTACTTGCCGGTGCCGGAGACCCCGTACTGGCTGTCGACGGCGATCACCTCGGTGTGGAGGCTCGTGTCGAGCGCGAGCACGTACGCGCTGTCGACGGTCAGGCCCTCGTGGTCGACCTCCACGACGTGGATGTACTGCGCCAGGTTGGCGAAGTAGACCGTGCCCTGGCCGGAGCAGCGCATCAGGTCGAGGCCCTCGCCGGTGCGGGCGCGGGCCTGCCGCTGGCTGCTGGACTGGTACTCGCCGTCGAAGTCGACGAGGCCCTGGTAGGCGACCATGGCGCCCTTGCGGGCGAGGATGTCGTCGTGGCCGGTGAGGCTGACCCGCAGCAGCTGCGGGTTCTGCACGACGTACCGCTCCTGGCTCTGCTGCTCGGCGTGGTTGAAAAGCGGGCTCTGCATGATGTGTTCTCGCTCCCCCTCAGCCCCGGACCCGAAGCCGGTCGCTGCTGTCCTCGCTGGGCTGTACGACGACGACGCCCTGGCCCGAGAAGGCCATCTGGAATGCCTCGCCGCTGCCCCGCCCGATGAGGGAGGACGCCTTGAAGCTGCGCTTGCCCTTGACCTTGAGGTTCGGCGACCAGGCGACGAGCGCGTCGGGGTCGACGTACGTCTCGTCCTCGCCCCGGCCGCAGTCGACGACGATCGGGGTGCCGCGCGAGGTGAGCGCGACCCAGCCGGTGCCGGCGATCTCCACGTTGAACAGGCCCTGGCCGGCGAACTTGGCGAGGCCCTTGACCCGCTCGACGCCCCACTGGAGGTGGGCGTCGAAGGCGAGGAGGTTGGTGCCGTTGACGGAGATCGAGTCGTTCTGGAGGTTGATCACGACGACGTCGGCGCCGTAGTCGGCGAGGTAGAGCAGGCCGTCGCCGGCGCACTTCATGATCGGCGCGCCTTCGCCGGTGGCCCACTCCTTGGCGACCTGGCGGACGGCGGGCGGGTTGGGCTCGTAGCTGATGAAGCCCTCGTAGGCGACCATCGAGCCGGCCCGGGCGTAGAGGTCCTGGCCGGAGGCCATGGCGACCTTGAGCATGGCGCGGCCGTGGTTCTCCATGCGCGCGGCGACGGGGGTCGGGGCGAAGCCCGCGAGCTGCTGGTTCATGGTGTCGGGCTCCCTCAGACCTCGTACGGCTGGACGACGATGAAGTTGCCGGGGGCGCCCCGGAACTGGAGGTTCACGGTCTCCCCGCTGTGGCCGGGGAAGGCGTTGCGCCGGAGCCGGACCTGGCTGGAGAGGATCACCTGCGAGGCGGCGGACCAGGCGACGACCGCGTTGCAGTCGGCGAAGGTCGTCGGGGTGACCGGGAGGACCACGGGGATGCCGTGGGTCTTGACGATCACCGTGCCGGTGCCCTGGAACTGCATGGTGAACAGGGCGCCGCCGGGGATGCCGTGCCCCTCGATGCGGCGGACCTCGTACTGGAGCGACTCGTCGAAGGCCAGCACGTTCTCCGCGGAGACGCAGATGGCGTCGCCCTGGAGCTCGATCGGGTGCAGATGGGCGCCGTTCTCGGCGAGGAAGACCTGGCCGCGGCCGGTGCAGCGCATCAGCTGCATCTCCTGGCCGGTGGCGTTGCCGACGATCCGGCCGGCGAAACCGGCGCCCTTGTAGGAGAAGTCGACCTTGCCCTGGTACATGACCATGGAGCCCTGCCGGGCGAGGACGGGGGTGCCGCCCATGGCCAGGTCGACCCGCATGAGCTGCTGGTTCTGCGGGGTCCAGCGGGCGCCGGTCGCGGTCTCCTTGAAGGGGGCGAGCGCGGCGGCGAGCCCGGCGCCGGTGGCGGGCGCGCCCTGCGGGACGCCCTGCGGCGGCATGCCGGGGGGCATGCCGGGCTGCTGTCCGTAGGGGGCGGGCTGGCCGTATCCGGGCTGCTGCCCGTAGCCGGGCTGCTGGCCGTACGGGGCCTGCGGCGGCTGCCCGTAGGGGGTGCCCGGCGGCGGGGTCTGGCCCGGGACCTGCCCGTAGGGGGCCTGCGGGGGCTGCCCGTACGGCCCGGGCGCGGCCGGCGCGGGGGGCGGCGGCACCGGGGCCGGCGCGAGCGGCGCGACCATCGTGGGCTGGGTGTGCACCGGCTGCGGGGCGGGCGGTGGGGTCGGCGCCTGCGGGCCGTAGCCGGGCTGCGGGGCGGGGGCCGGGGCGGCGGGGGCGGCGAACGCCGGGGGCGGCGCGGCCTGGGCGGGCGCGCCGAAGGCCGGCGCGGCCTGCTGGGGGGCGGCGGGCGGCTGGGCCGCGGGCTGCTCCTCCTCCAGGACCTCTCCGCCGAAGTTCCGCAGCAGCGCCGCGAGGCCGCCGTCGAAGCCCTGGCCGACGGCGGCGAACCGCCACACGTCCTTCAGGTAGAAGTCGCCGAGCATGACCGCGCGCTCGGTGGAGAACTCGGCACCCGTGAAGGCGTACCGGGCGACCTCCTCGCCGCCGGCGACGATCCTGATCCAGCCGGGGCCGATCTGCGACATCTGTCCGTCGCCGTCGATGGTGGCGGTGAAGGACAGCTTGTGGATCTGCGGGGGGATCCGGTCGAGGGTGACGCGGAACGACTCGGTGTCGCCGGACTGCGCGCCGAGCAGCTGGATGGACTCCTCGGGCGACTTCGGCTGGTTGAAGAAGACGAAGTAGCGGTCGTCCGAAAGGCGCTCGTCGGCGTCGAGGCCGAAGCAGCTGATGTCGAAGGTGAGCCCGGGCGCCGCGATCTGCACGCCCACGTACAGATCGGTGCCGGCGGTCAGATCACTGATCTTGGCCTTGTGGCCGCGTTGGAATTCCCTGGCCATGCGTAACGACCGTCCCCCATCCCGATGGCGAATGACTCGCGTCAGGCTAACCGCTGGGAGCGACATTGAGACAGGCCGGGGCGGTTCCGGTACGGAATCGGGAAGGACGGGCCGGAGGCGGGCTCAGGCCGTGGCGTCCTCGTCCGTCTCCTCCTCGTGGAGGTGCGGCAGGCCGGCGGCGGCGACCACTCCTTCGAGGTAACCGCGGGCCCGCTCGGTCCGGGGGTACGCCTCCAGGAGCCGCCAGAACGCGGGGCCGTGCCCGGGGACCAGCAGGTGCGCCAGCTCGTGCAGGAGGACGTAGTCGACGACGTACTCGGGCATCGGCTGGAGGCGGTGGGAGAGGCGGATGGTGCCCTCGGCGGGGGTGCAGGAGCCCCAGCGGCTGTTCTGGTTGGTGACCCAGCGCACCGAGTCGGGCCGGGCCCTGCCGCCCAGGTACCGGTCGGAGAGGCGGCCGGCCCGCTCGGCCAGCTCGGCGTCGCCGCGGGTGGCGCGGCGCTCCCTGTCCCGGTCCTTCGCGGCGAGCTTCTCCAGCATCACCCCGACCCAGCGGCGCTCCTCGGCCTCCGACATCCGGGCCGGGATGAGCACGATCGTCCGGTCCCCCTCGCGGTAGGCGGAGACGGATCGGGTACGGCGGGCGCTCCTGCGGATCTCGACTGGCACGCCCTCGACGGTACCGGGCGGCCCGGCGGAATCCCCGGGGTGTGACCGGGACGACGCCGGTTCGTATGACTTTCGCGCGGGCCTGTGGACAACTTTCCGCACCGTCGCGTCGCGGCGGGCAACCTGTTCCCGGGAGCGAAGACGCGCGGCCGATCAGGCCGCGGGGGAAGGCGGGGACGGGATGCATCCGATGGTGAAGCCGGCGCTGCGCCGGGCGTGGCGGAGTCTGACGTGCGCGCAGTACGGGGTGGCGCCGGCGCACGCGGTGGTGCTGGACGGGGTGGACGCGGCGACGGGCCGGCTGCTCGGGCTGATGGACGGGACGCGCGGGACGGCGCTGCTGCGGCGGGAGGCGGCGGAGCTGGGGCTGCCGGAGGGGCGGCTGGACGCGTTGCTGGGGCGGCTCGCGTCGGCGGGGCTGCTGGTGGAGGCGGGCGCCGGGCGGCCGGGGCGGGCGGGGCCGGCGGCGGGAGCGGTGGACGCGGCGCTGGATCCGCTGCGGGCGGATCTGGCCGCGCTGTCGGTGGTGGGCCCGGAGCCGGACCGGGCGCTGCGGACGCTGGCGGCCCGGCGGGAGCGGCGGGTGGTGGTGCGGGGCGCGGGGCGGGTGGGCGCGGCGGTGGCGGCGCTGCTCGCGGCGGCCGGGGTGGGCGAGGTGGAGGTGGTGGACGGCGGGCGGGTGGAGCCGTGGGAGACGGCGCCGGGCGGGCTGCCGGCGGAGGCGGTCGGCGAGCGGCGGGTCGCGGCGGCGCGACGGCTGGTGGCGCGCTGGGCGCGCGGTCCGGTGGCGGTGCGGCGGGCGGGCCGGCGGGCCGGGGCGGGGCCGGGTGCGGGCGGGGTGCCGGTGTCGCTCGTGGTGGTGGCGCCGCGGGACGGGCTGGGGGTGCGGGTGCCGGATCCGGTGGCGGCGGAGCCGTGGATGGCGGCGGGGACGCCGCACCTGTACGCGGGGGTGCTGGAGGCGACGGGCGTGGTGGGGCCGCTGGTGCTGCCGGGCGGGACGGCGTGCGCGCGGTGCCTCCAGGAGGAGGCGACGGACCGGGACCCGGCGTGGCCGCGGCTGCTGGCGCAGTGGCGCTCGGGGGCGCCGCATCCGCTGCCGGCGTGCGACGTGGCGCTGGCGGCGGCGGTGGCGGGGCTCGCGGCGGGGCACGCGCTGGCGTTCCTGGACGGGGAGCTGCCGGCGAGTACCGGGGTGCGCTGGGAGGCGGCGGCGCCGGCCCTGGGGTGGCGGTCCGAGAGGTTGGTGCCCCACCCGGCCTGTCCCTGCGGTGCCGCGCGCGGCAGGGTGGGGGCGGGCGTCTCAGCAGCCGGGGAGGCGCGGTCCACAATGGCGGGGCGCAGCCCTGCGCGGCACGGCAGTCTGGGAATTGGAGGGGCGCATGTCTGATCTTCCCCGGAAGGCGGTCACCCGGACCGCCAAGTTGGCCGCGTTGCCGCTGGGCTTCGCGGGCCGCGCGACCTGGGGCCTGGGCAAACGGATCGGCGGCAAGTCCGCCGAGTTCGTCGCCCGGGAGCTCCAGGAGCGCACGGCGGAGCAGCTGTTCAAGGTGCTCGGGGAGCTCAAGGGCGGGGCCATGAAGTTCGGCCAGGCGCTGTCGGTCTTCGAGTCGGCGCTGCCGGAGGAGGTGGCGGGCCCGTACCGGGCGGCACTGACGAAGCTTCAGGAGGCGGCGCCGCCGATGCCGGTGCGGACCGTGCACGGGGTCCTGGAGGAGCGGCTCGGGGCGGAATGGCGGGAGCTGTTCCTGGAGTTCGAGGACAAGCCGGCGGCGGCCGCGTCGATCGGGCAGGTGCACCGGGCGGTGTGGCACGACGGGCGCGAGGTCGCGGTGAAGGTGCAGTACCCGGGGGCCGGGGAGGCGCTGCTGTCGGACCTGGCGCAGCTGAGCCGGTTCGCCCGGCTGCTGGGGCCGCTGGTGCCGGGGATCGAGGTGAAGCCGCTGATCTCGGAGCTGCGGGAGCGGGTGACGGAGGAGCTGGACTACGCGCTGGAGGCGCGGGCGCAGCGGGAGCACGCCGAGGTCTTCGCGGACGATCCGGACGTGGTGGTCCCGGCGGTGGTGCACCAGGCGGAGCAGGTGCTGGTGACGGAGTGGATGGACGGCGTGCCGCTCGCGGAGGTGATCGCGGACGGCAGTCAGGAGCAGCGGGACCGGGCCGGTCAGCTGCTGGCCCGGTTCCTGTTCTCGGGTCCGGCGCGGACGGGGCTGCTGCACGCCGATCCGCATCCGGGGAACTTCCGGCTGCTGCCGTCCGGCGATGCCGCCGGGGACGGCGGCGGGGACGGCGGCGGTCCTGCGGGGTGGCGGCTCGGGGTGCTGGACTTCGGGACGGTGGACCGGCTGCCGGGCGGTCTTCCGGAGATGATCGGGACCTGTCTGCGGATGGCGCTGGCCGGTGAGGCGGAGCCGGTGTACGGGGTGCTGCGCCAGGAGGGTTTCGTGAAGGAGTCGGTGGCGCTGGACCCGGACGAGGTCCTGGACTACCTGCTGCCGATCATCGAGCCGGCGGCGGCGGAGTCCTTCGTCTTCACCCGGGGCTGGCTGCGGACGCAGGCGGCCCGGATCGCCGATCCGCGTTCCCCGGCGCACCAGCTGGGGCGGCAGCTGAACCTGCCGCCGTCGTATCTGCTGATCCACCGGGTGACGCTGTCCACGATCGGGGTGCTCTGCCAGCTGAACGCGACGGTCCGGCTGCGGGACGAACTGTCGGCCTGGCTGCCGGGGTTCGACGGGGACCCGGCGGCCTGAGGGCCGGGGGCCCGGTCACCACCAGGAGGAGTCGAGGCGGCTCTCGATGGCCCGGATGTGGGCGCGGGCGCACTCGTCGCAGAAGTACTGGCGGCGGCCGTTCTCGACGGAGCAGGTCCAGGTGAGGGGGAGGATGTCGGCGGTCCTGCCGCAGCGTGCGCAGGCCACGGGCTCCTCCCCGGCGCGGGGCTCGTTCATCCTCGTGACGATAGCCCGGCGGGGCGGTCGCGGCGGGGCAACGCACCGCGGGGGCCGGTCCGTTCGGACCGGCCCCCGCGGGGACGCCTGGTGGGGCGCTCAGTGCATGACGGCCATGGCCAGCGCGCGGCGGGCGCGCAGCGAGACGCGCTCGGCGCGGCGCTGCATGCGCCGGGCGGCGATCAGGCGCACGGCCTGACGTTCCGCCTCGGCCTCACGCTGTCGCTCGTGCATATGGGCACGGGCCAGGGCTTCTGGGATGAGTTGCATGTCGCGGGTCCTGTTCTGACGCAGCGCGGAGGCGCCGGCGGGGGTGAAGTCGGGGGTAGCGGAGCGGGTGGGCTCGGTGGCGGACGTGGTCATCGGGGCCTGCTTCTGGGGATCGTGCGTGAGGGGATGGTCGATCGTTCCGGTTCGCCTGGGGGCCTTGTGGGGTGCCTCCCAGGTGGGGGCGGTCATGCCGCGACCGGGTTCTTGCGCGGGCGGCCGCGGGGCCGCTTGCGGGCGACGACCACGCCCTGGACGAACAGCTCGCCGCCCCAGACGCCCCAGGGCTCGCGGCGCTCCTTGGCGCCGGCGAGGCAGGCCGCGACCAGCGGGCAGGTCTTGCAGAGGGACTTGGCGTACTCGACGTCCGCCGGGGACTCGGCGAAGAAGACCTCCGGGTCGTAGGCACGGCACGGGACGGGGACGCCGAGGTTCTCGATGGCGTCGTCGAGCGCGGTGAGCGATGTCAGGGGGGTCAAGGTGTGGTCCTCCGTGAGGCCGGACGGGGGGATCGTTTCGGAAGGCGGTACGGACGGGGCGTGCGCTTCGAGTTGCACGGGTGTCTTTCCTCGTCTGGTCGTTCCGGCCGGTGGGCCGGGTCTTCGGCTGGTACCGGGTGTCTCGTGTTCCGAGGCCCCTTCGCTCCGCCGTCCCCGTTCGGGGACAAACAGAAGGGCCGCGGATCCCGGGTGGGGTTCCGCGGCCCTGAAGGCGCCGGCCTGATCAGGTCAGGCTGGATCACTCCAGGGTTCGAGCCCACGGAAGGCCCACATCGTGTGGTGCTGCGTCGTCTGCTGCTTGCCGGCACCGGCCGCCGCGAAGCCATAGGCCGTGAATCCGGCCTTGCCCTCTTCAGCCACCCGTGCCTTGGTCGGTCGCTCGCTGCGCTCGATGACGGCCATGCCGCGACCGGACAGACCGGTGACGGGCAGACCGCTGCCAAGGAGCGCGACGGCGGAGAGGCCGAGGGTGCAGGCGGAGACGACCGAGCGATCGGTCATTTTGGCGGTGCTGACGACGGTGCTGGTGCTGACGTTGGTGCTGATGATGTTGCTGATCACTGGAATCGCCTCCTCTCGGCGTCTCGGAGAGCTCGGGTGCGAGCCGGGCTCTCGATGTTCATTTGGACAAGTACAGCACGAGACAGGGCTTCATATGAAGCCGCTGTTGCGTGGTTAAGAACCTATGGGGCTTGACGGGGCGGGCGCAAACTATTTTTCCCACGAGTTTCGATCAGACGTCCTCCTCGTCCTCCGCACCCTCGTGACCTGGCTCTTCGCCCGCGCAGAGGGCGAGAACGTCGGCTCCGAAGCGGTCCAGCTTCCGGGCTCCGACGCCGGCGATCACCACGAGCTCGCCCCGGGTCGCGGGGACCCGCTCGGCGATCGCCATGAGCGTCTTCTCGGTGAAGACGCAGTACGCGGGCTGGCCGAGCTCCCGGGCGCGCCGGTCGCGCCAGGCGTGCAGCCGCTCGTACAGGCCCTCGTCCATGTCGGAGGGGCAGTCCTCGCAGCGGAGCAGTTTCATCGCGCCGGCCTCGGTGAGGGTGGTGCCGCAGACCCGGCAGCGGACCGGGCCGCGCGGGCGGCGGCGGGCGGTCGCGGCGGCCGGTCCGCGGTCGCCGCCGCGCTCGATGCCGCCGCCGGTGGCGCCGTACCCGGCGGTCCGGCTGCCGGAGCCGGGGCGGAGTCCCTTGAGGAAGCGGCTGGGGACGCGGCCGGGCCGGCCGCCCGGGGAGCGGGAGAGCGCCCAGGAGAGCGTGAGGTGGACGCGGGCGCGGGTGACGCCGACGTACAGGAGCCGGCGCTCCTCCTGGATCTGCTCGTCCGTCTTGGCGTAGGTGATCGGCATCATGCCGTCGGTGAGGCCGACCAGGAAGACGGCGTCCCACTCCAGGCCCTTGGCGGCGTGCAGGGACGCGAGGGTGACGCCCTGGACGGTGGGGGCGTGCTGGGCGGCGGTCCGCTCGTCGAGTTCGGCGATCAGGTCGGCGAGGGTGGCGCCGGGGCGGGCGGCGGCGAAGTCGTCGGCGAGTCGGGCGAGCGCGGCCAGCGACTCCCAGCGGTCCCGGACGGCGCCGGAGCCGGCGGGCGGCCGGGTGCTCCAGCCGTGGCCGGAAAGCACCGCTCGCGTCTGGGCCGGGAGGTCCTCGGCGCCGTCGAGGATCGAGTCGTTCGCCCCGAAGCGGGCCGCGCCGCGCAGGGCGGCGATCGCCTCCCGCACCTCCTGGCGCTCGAAGTAGCGCTCGGCGCCGCGCAGCTGGTAGGGGACGCCGGCGTCGGCGAGGGCCTGCTCGTAGACCTCCGACTGGGCGTTGATCCGGTAGAGGACGGCGATCTCGCCGGCCGGGACGCCGGCGGCGATCAGGTCGCGGACCCGGCGGGCGGTGCCCTCGGCCTCGGCGGGCTCGTCGGCGTACTCGGTGTAGACGGGCTCGGGGCCGCGCTCGCGCTGCGAGACCAGCTCCAGGCGGTGGTCGGCGGCCCGGCCGCTGGCCTGGTCGAGGAGGCCGTTGGCGAGGTGGACGACCTGGGGGGTGGAGCGGTAGTCGCGGACCAGCTTGACCACGGTGGCGTGCGGGTGCCGGACGCGGAAGTCCAGCAGGTGGTCGGGGGTGGCGCCGGTGAAGGAGTAGATCGTCTGGCTGGCGTCGCCGACCACGCAGAGGCTGTCCCGGTCCCCCAGCCACTGCTCCAGGAGCCGCTGCTGGAGCGGGGAGACGTCCTGGTACTCGTCGACGACGAAGTGCTGGTACTGCCGGCGGACCTGCTCGGCGATGTCGGGCCGGTCCTGGAGGATGCCGACGGTGAGCAGCAGCACGTCCTCGAAGTCGATCACCGAGCGCTCGCCCTTGAGCTGCTCGTACATCGCGTAGAGCTTGCCGGTCTCGGCCGGGTCCCGGGGGGCCTCGCGGCGGGCGCGCGCGACGGCCGCCGGGTAGTCGGCGGGGACGGTCTGGGTGACCTTGGCCCATTCGATCTCGGAGGTGACGTCCCGCAGCTCGTTCCGGTCGAGCCGGAGCCGGCAGCGGGCGGCGGCCTCGGCGACCAGCGGGGCCTTGCGCTCCACGAGCCGGGGCAGCGGGCCACCGATCGCTTTCGGCCAGAAGAACTGGAGCTGGCGGAGGGCGGCCGAGTGGAAGGTGCGGGCCTGCACCCCGCCCGCGCCGAGCTGGCGGAGCCGGCCGCGCATCTCGCCCGCCGCGCGGTTGGTGAAGGTGACGGCGAGCACGCTCGCGGGCGGCAGCACGCCGGACCGCACCCCGTACGCGATCCGGTGGGTGATCGCCCGGGTCTTGCCGGTGCCCGCGCCCGCGAGGACGCAGACCGGGCCGCGCAGGGCCAGGGCGACCTCGCGCTGCTCGGGGTCGAGCCCGTCGAGCACCGCGTCGGCGGTCTCCGGGACGCCCGGGAAGAGAGGGGAGTGCGTTGCTGCTGTCACTCCGCCATGCTGCCAGGTCGGCCGGGCCGGTGCGGCGCGTCGTCCACAGGCCGGGGCTCGCGGTCGTACCGTCACATGATCGTCACCCGTACCGCCGCCCGATCGACGGTCCCGCCGCCGCGTGATCGCCCCGGTCGCCCGTCGGGAGCGGCGCAGCTCACCCGGCGGGCGGGAATGGGCGGCCGGGTGGCGTACGTTCTTCCTTCGGCACGACCCCCGACCGATGAGGAGCGCCTGGCCATGCAGGGCACTGTGACGATGTACAGCACCGAGTGGTGCGGCTACTGCCGCCGGCTGAAGAGCCAGATGGACCGCGAGGGCATCGCGTACGACGAGATCAACATCGAGCAGGACCCCGCCTCGGCCGCCTTCGTCGAGAAGGCCAACGGCGGCAACCAGACCGTCCCGACGGTCCTGGTCGTCTCCGCCTCCGGCACCGAGTCGGTCATGACCAACCCGAGCCTGGCGCAGGTCAAGCAGGCGCTCGCCGTCTGAGGCGTCCCGGGTACGCGCGAAGGGCCCCGTTCCGGCCGGAACCGGGCCCATCGCG